>NZ_JBEJZY010000104.1:0-3951 GCF_040256935.1 Photorhabdus viridis | reverse complement strand
TGTTACACCCGCCAATATAGTCAGGATGGCAGCTAATGCTGCGGCACTGACTGCGGCAGCGGCAGCTAAAATTTTCACCAGTACAATCAGCGCCGCAGCGACGGCAAGGGTAACGAGGATAACAACGGCAACTTTGGCAATAATCACAACCGATTCCAGCATCTGCTTTTTTTATCTACCGCTTCTCATCCTTTACTCATTCCTGTTTTCTGCTTCTCGTATCAGATGCCATACCGTTGTTCCCGGCTCTGTACCCTGAATATCAAAGGCAGTTGCGCCCTGAACAAAGAAATACTGTTTGTCAGGCTGGCTGTCGGTGCGCCAGAATCCGCTGACCAGCATTGGTTCGCCGCTTTTCACCGGGGTTACATGCAGAGGGCCCCGGTCATAGCGGGCATACCAGGCTTTTGTGGAAATAGCATCAAAATGACCGGCGCCATAGAAGTGCAGAGAATCACCTTCTCCTGAAACAAAACGTACCGGACGTATCAACTGGTTAATGGCAAAATAACTCTCTGGGACGCTTCCCGGCAGCGGGGTCAGATCTGGGTATTGACCCGCCCGTATCATCAGACCATTGGAGTAAGGACTAATCACCACATCCGGGTAGCGTGCCAGTGTTTTACGTATCCAGACTTCGCCGCCCAGACGTCCTACAAAGCGTTTGGATAGCAGGGTGATCCAGTTCATGCTCCGTATAGCATCGGCATAATCATCCAGTGTAGTGTGAACAGTGGAGTTGACTTGTAAGGTGGGGTAGCGCAGGGCCAGTTGGTACTCCAAAGGGAAATAATCATAGTAGTCTTTGGGTAAGACCAGACAGTAACCACAATCTCCCCAGTCAGGTTCAAGCTGTTCACACAGAAAATCCAACCAGGCCATAAAACGAACCATGCCGTCTGGTTCTTTCAGATAATCCCAAGGCAGCACCAAGCTCAGATAGGAGCTACTATCGTCACCATCATCCTCATCAGAATCCAGATAACGCATCAGATAATGAGGCGCTTCATCTTCGTTTTTCGCATCACTGACGACCCAACCACAAGGCTGATTTTTTTTCCTAGCGAGAATGCCTTCCTCTATCTTAATAATATTTTCCGGTGAATATTTGCTTAACCCCTTCAGTGAATGACTGTGAAAACGCAGCTGAGTGTCAAACTCTTCGCGAAAGCGCCGGTAGCAGGCCAGAATGCGTTGTTTTTTCTCCAGCGTGTAGCCCTGTTTAAAAAACAGGGTAATCGAGAGCCCCAGGCGGGAAACGGTCAGTCCATCACCATTGATAAAAAGAAAAGCGGTCAATTTTGATCTCAGTTGGGCAAAGTAATCTACAGTTTCCATCATTTTCTCCGTGAATTATGAGGCAGTGGCGAATGTCACACTCGCCAATATGGTCAGGACGGCAGCTAACGCGGCGGCGCTCACCGCGGCGGCAGCGGCTAAAATTTCCACCAGTGCAATCAGTGCAGCAGCAACGGCAAGGGTGACAAGAATAACAACAGCAACGCCGGCAACAATCACAACCACTTCCAGCATTCCTTCACCTACCTCTTTTAATATTTGCATCCAGCTCATGTTTTTTAGCTCTTCCAGAGTGATATCTGAGCCCTGTTGCACAGTCTGCCACCGGGTTTTTATCTCACTCTCCGTCCAGGTCACGATTTTCCCCGTTTGTTCACTGACCCAGGAAAACGCGTAGCTGACCTGATGGCTTATCGGGTCAATAATTTCTTCACACACCCATTTGCCGGCTTGATTGAACCATGCCCCAAACTGGGCAAGGATCTCCCGGGTACTGTCGCGGACATAATTCAACCCATTTTCAGCCAGCCCGGCCACCTCCTGCCCGAGGACAACCCAGTCTTCATAGCTGGGTAAAAACGACCAGCGGGAAGTGCTGAGAAGCGGTGGATTTTTTGTCAGGGGTTGCGGAATAGTGCCCGGCACGCCCTCTTCGGGAGGAATGGGTAAAGCTTCCTCATCAGGAGGCGAACCGGGCGGCAGAGGGGCCAGTGGTATCGGATTTTTATAGTGCTGGGAACCGGGTTGATAATGTTTTCGCCATGCTTCATCATACTGTTTTTGCTCCTCGGTGCGGCTATCACTGACACGCATCACACCAAAGCGAGAGCGGGTAGCAATCTGGATATAATCTTTTTCTTGATCTTCACTAAGCTTATCACCCGGAAATTTCACTTCAATCAACATTTTCAGATTATCGGGATGCACGGAGCCATCGAAATAGGTAGCGTTTCTACCCGGCCAGCGGAGAGCTTCATCTTTAACCAGAATAATATCGGGACGTCGAATACGCTTAACGCCAAATTTTTCCGCATCGGGGGCAGAAGGTCGGGCAAACGGGTTGCTGGATTGCGGTAAGTTATCACCATAATGTTGCTTAGAGTCTTGACTGGTCGCCAGCATGGGCAGAGGTACATCGTTCTTCCCTCTGATAGCAAACACCACTTCCGCTTTATAGGGCCACAGAAAGTCATGTTTGAGTTCCTCAATCTTAATCAATCCACTCATAATGACTTGATTAAGAAAGCGAATAGCACCCAGCCGGGTGATAATCATTGCCGGCAGACGCAGGGCGTATTCGGCTTTTCTCGCCAGATAACAGGGATCTTCATCGGCGGGAAAGATACCTATTTCCATCGTACAGTTAATTGAGGTCACGGCCGGGCACATCTTGCCGCTGTTGGATATTGTCATACTTATTTCTCCGTAAATTCCATAACATGCTCTACCGGTGTGTTATCACTGGCCTGATATAAGGTTTGCTTCGGTTTCGGTGGGGTTTCCGGTGAACTCAGTTGCAGATTTTCTTCAACCTCACTCTGTACGGTCACGGTTCTGCCCAGCGTGTCAGTTTTACCGGAAAGGGTCTGACCGCCAGCGGTGGTAATGGTATAGGAGGTATTCACCAGCGGTTTACCGCTTTGCTCGCTTCGCAGGGTATAGCGGGCGGAGTAGTCAAACAGCGCATCGGCGGATTTCTTTCCGGTGATATGGTCAGACATGGTGATACTGACTCCTTCGATACGGATATTCCCCATTGGGTCAATGACTATCTGCCCGCCCGCATTCCCAATCGTGATTTGCCCGCTTTCCGAGTGCACGGTGATATGTTTACCCACGGCAATTTGCTGGTTATCGGTGACGTTAAATTGATGGCTTTTACCAATGGAAATGGCCTGCTGACCTTTAATGGTCACCGTTTGATTTTGACTGACTTCCAGCGTCTGGAAGCCCTGCACGGCTTCATCATCGTTTTTAATAATGGTGGTCCGGTTATGCTCCACTTCTGTTTTCTGGTCATGGTTTATCTGTGTGGTTTTATCCCTGAGAACCTGGGTATTCATATCCCGTTGAGCATGAATAAACACTTCCTCGCTGCCGTTTGCATCTTCAAAGCGCAATTCGTTAAAACCATGACCTTTATGGGTCTTGGTTCTGAACGTAGTGCGGGTCTTTTCCTCCGGTAAATTCAGCGGCGGACGGTTAAGTGCGTTATAGGTACATCCGGTAATCATGGGGCGGTCAATATCGCCGTTGAGATAAGAGATAATCACTTCCTGGCCGACTCGCGGTGTTGCCAGGAAGCCAAATCCGTTGCCGTTCCAGCCCTGTGCCACCCGTACCCAGCAGGATGCCTGGTCGTCAGGCGCGTCGTAACGGTTCCAGTGGAAGTGAACGCGAACCGCGCCATCTTTATTGACATAAATTTCTTCCGTGCCGGGCCCGACAACCGTGGCGATTTCATCGCCGTCAGCCTGGGGTTTATAGCGGTAGGGCGGACGCCAATCGTTGCGACCGGGAATAAACCGGGTCTGTGAATTAAGGGTCGTGCCGGCTCCGCCATCGCCCAAAACGGCAGGCACATGCCCCTGATGTCGGGAAGAGACGACTTGCCAGCGGTCATTCATGGCGTCAATCGGGTGGTGGGTTAAC
>NZ_JBEJZY010000103.1:0-3974 GCF_040256935.1 Photorhabdus viridis | reverse complement strand
CAGTAAACGCAAAGAAGTGGACAGCGCACTGGAGGCTGCCAACCTGAAACGGTGGCTGGACGGACTGCCGGACCGGGCACTGAAACCGACGGCGATTATCGGTTACGATTACCTGTGGAGCGGCGACCAGCTGATAGAAGAGACGCCGGTATATGCAGACGGCACGGTGGGATACGAGCACAGCATTCACTGGTTATATGAGCCGGGAAAACTGACCCCATCGGCGCGTTATGAACAGGGGCAACTGCACTATGTGGTCAGTGACCATCAGGGAACGGTGCGGGAAATATTAACGGAAGCCGGAAAACTGGCCTGGGTGGGACGACTGTTCACCTGGGGCGAACCGGAGCTCTGGACCGTTTCAGTGCGGAAAGAAGAGACGGTCAGCTGCAATCTTCGGTTTTGTGGGCAATATGAAGATGAAGAAAGCGGTTTATTTTATAATCGGTTCCGGTATTATTCGCCAGAGACGGGACAGTACCTCTCGCCTGACCCGATAGGATTAGCAGGGGGTCTGAACCTGTATGCGTATGTGCCTAATCCGGTGTCGTGGATTGATCCGCTGGGTCTTGCTGGGTGTAATGCCCAATTTAATTCCAGAAAGGCAGCGCTTAGAGCAGCAAAAAGAGATGCGGGAATACCAATGAATCAGCACCCTAATGCCACTAAAAAAGTTCCGTTGACTGATAGAAGTGATCGTCAAATAATGGATGCTAATCACAATCCTCTTTCGTCAAGAGAATATCATTTTACTCGTCCAGATGGCTCCAAAATAGTAATACAGGAACATTCAGCAGGGCATATATATGGCCCACCTGGGACTCCTGGAAATCAGGGGCCTCATTTTAATCCTAGAGAATATAATCCTGCGTCTGGAGATGGATTTAGAAACAAAAGTGTCGATGGATTACCAGAACATTATAATTTTCCTTGAGGCAAGTAAATGTGGTTTGATCATGCTATTTTTAAAGAAAAAATTAAGTTCATGTTTAATAATGAGCTATCAATGGAACATGTTGAATTTGAACAATTTTTATATTATGACACATCTAGATTAAAACTTTTTTTCTGTAGCAGAAATATACCAGAAGTTATTCCAGAGAAATGGAAGAGGAAAAAGTTTAATTGTTTTATGATCACATTGACATGTATTGATGTTTCTGTATTGGAAATTCATGGGGGAGGAGTTGCATTTGAATGTGCCCCCATTATTGAATCAACGAGGGAAAAAACAGAAATTACAATAAAAAATAATGACTTTTACCTCCATTGTTCTGCCAGAACAATGGTAATAGAGGATATTACACCGCATTGGGATGTACGATGGACTGAATAATATAAATAGCCGGAAAGATCCTTTGAGATCTTCCGGCCTTCTTGTGATCTACCGTGGCGCATACCCACGGTAAGCCAGAGCGGATTGAAGCTTAGAAATCGCATCCTTAATCTGATACGCTTCTTCGTCATTCACCGCACAGGCCCGTATCTCAGACCAACACAGCCGCTTAACCAGTTGAGCTAAGGCCAGCGCTTCAATATGAGTTAACTGAATGTCCTGCAAATGTTCAATGGCTATTGTCATCTCATGCTCTCCCTTTAACCCGCAAAACCGGTTATCAGCGCCTGCATCTGCTGCTTGATCTCTTGCAGTTGGGCCTGTTGCCGCTGGTACTGTTGATGTTGTTGTTGCGTGGCTTCACTGTCAGGGATCAGCACCAGACAACCGTCCATCACCTTCACCGTAATCTGGCCGCCAGTATTAAATCCCGCCTGTCTCAGCCACTGCCCCTTAAGATGTATCGCCGGGGTGGCGTTGCTAACCCTGTTTCCGTTCGGCACATAGCCCACCGTGTAATAACGTTCTGTTTTCACGGCTTTATTTATCGCCGCTTCTGCCTTAGAATGCACCTTAGCCATAGTCACTACTCCTATAGTTGCTGTGGTAAGCGGCGGTAACGGGTGCCAGCCCGTTATCCCCGCGCTAAATATCAACAGATTATCGCTTTATCACCTGCTTTATCTTGTCTTGTGTGATAGCCATATCCAGAAAATGACAAATCACTTCCTGATCTTCCGGCTTCAATGCATCGGCCTGTTTACACAACTCTTTTAGCCGCTTGTTTTTGATATCAAACTCCGGGGCGGCACTGCCTTTATCACCCAGTAACAGATGGTCAATACTGACCTCTAATATCTGCGCCAGCTTGATGATGTAATCAAACTGAGGCTTGGCTTTCCCTTGTTCCCAGCGCCCTACCATGCGGGGCTGAATATCCAACAGGTCCGCCAGTTTCAGTTGTGTTAACTGCCTTGATTTACGAATAGATGAGAGGTTTTTACCAAAATCAGTCATGGACAAACATAGCCAAGTTAGTTGTTTGTTCCACATGCTAAATCCCCTCCTGAAAATTAATTCTTGAAAGTATTCTAATGTCCTGTTTAAAATAGGTCAATATAGACCTTGACGTATTTTTTAAAGGATTAACGATATGGCCCGCATCCCGGAAGCCGAATTACAGCACCTGAAAGCCGCCGTCTCCTTAGTCGCCGTGGTGGAGCAACAGGGGCGACAGCTCTTTAAACGCGGCAAAGATTATGTACTGCTGTGCCCGTTCCATGAGGAGAAAACCCCGTCAATGGTTATCTCACCGGCAAAAAATCTTTATCACTGTTTTGGCTGTGATGCCGGCGGCTCCGTGCTCGACTGGGTAATGAAAACCAAAGGCTTAAGTCTGCGCCGGGCCGTGGAACAGTTGCGCGGGATACTGGGAGATAACCCCTCGGTGGCGCCGCTGGTGAAACCGGATGAACCCGCCATGCTGGCCGATGATGACGCCGGACGGCAGGCGCTGCTCAGTCGGGTCGTCGGGTTCTACCATCATACGCTGCTGAATGCCCCCGAAGCCCTGGATTATCTGGAAAAACGGCGGCTCAACCACCCGGAATTAGTCGCTCAGTTTAAACTGGGCTTTGCCAACCGCACGTTAGCCTATCGCCTGCCCATCAAGGCGGTGCAGGCCGGCGCACAGATCCGCGCCCGTCTTCGGACCGTGGGGCTGATGCGCGACAGCGGGCACGAGCACTTTACCGGTTCGCTGGTCATACCGGTTATCGACCCGAACGGCCAGATCCGTGAGATATACGGGCGCAAAATCACCGACCGTTTACGTAAAGGAACGCCGCTGCATCTGTACCTTCCCGGCGCACATGGCGGGATATGGAATGAGCCGGCGCTGATCAGTTCAGGGGCGGTCATTCTCTGTGAATCCCTGATCGACGCTCTGTCGTTCTGGGTGGCCGGTCACCGCCATGTCACCGCCGCCTATGGGGTGAACGGCTTCACCGATGAGATGCGGCAGGCGTTTCGGCGGCATGGCGTTAAGCAGGTCTTGATCGCCTACGACAATGATCCGGCAGGCAATGAAGCGGCGGTAAAACTGGCCGCAGAACTCACCGCCGTCGGTATCACCGTGTTCCGGGTGGTGTTCCCCGAGGGCATGGATGCCAACGGCTATCTGTGTCAGGTCGCCGAACCAGAACGGGCCTTCGGGTTGTTGCTCGACAGTGCCGTGCCGATGCAGGAAGCGGCAGAGGTACAGGCCACCACTGCAACAGAGCGGGCCGCACTGGCTGAACATCAGCCGGTTCCGGTGCCGGAAACAGTCAGCACATTAGCCGCCGGTATAGCCGCGTTGCCGTCGATGCCAAATGTGGTCTGGGAAACCGGTGCTAACGGCGAGATATCCCTGACGCTGGGCACACAACAGTGGGGTATCCGGGGCCTGTCACAGGTGAAAGCCAGGGCGGCGGTGATGAAAGTGAATGTTCAGGTGGTTGATACCGACAGCGGCGTGATGTTCGCCGACAGCGTGGACATGATGAACGCCCGCAGCCGGGGCGGGTATGCGCGACTGGCCGCCACCGAACTGGGGCTGGCCGAAGGCGACTTACGGCGTTCACTGGGGCAGCTGTTA
>NZ_JBEJZY010000102.1:0-4030 GCF_040256935.1 Photorhabdus viridis | reverse complement strand
CAAAGCGTTGAGTGGGGATATCAGTTTAAGTGCCGGGGATGTGGGGGCTTACCCCATGCTGAGATCCATTGATGAAATACCAACACTGGGATATAACGGCCCGTTCCGTGGTGGGGAATCTACTAATTATGCAAAGGGGGTTAGCATTGGTGATAGCGACTATGGTCAGATCTGGGTTAACTCATCCGGGCGGTTATTTGCACAATTTTCCAATAATAATGGTGCAAAACCGGGAGGTGAGTGTGTTTATACGAGTGATATTGCGGAAACCGTAAATTTGGCAAAAGGGGCTTACCCAAAATCAGGTGGTCTCGTCAATGGGAATGTGGATGCAACAGGATATATTTCCGGCAAAGGAGTGTATGAAGCACCAGGTATTCGAGTATATAGTTCGATAAATAAGCCGTCACTGGAGGAATTGGGAGCGTTTCCAAGTGTACGCAACGGTGTAACCGATAATGGTAAATTCTCGGACATGCGTGAAACTGGTATCTATATTGTATATATAGCTGATCCTAATTCTGTAACTGATTTACCTGTTTATAACAGTTATAAAATTTACTCGTATGGATTTCTTGTTGTATTTAGAAATAGTGATCAACAAATTCATCAAACATATTATTCCCACCTCGGGGATATTGCAACACGACAGACATGGGATGGGCCGGCAAAATACTTATCCTGGACTATTCAATATAGTACAAAAAACAAACCTTCTGCAACTGATGTGGGAGTATATACCAAAGCGGAATCTGATAGTCGGTATGCAGACAAAACTAATATAGGTGTAGCAAACCTGCGTCTTGGTAGTGTAGCTACCGAAGGTGGGTGGGTAGATGCAACAAAAAACTGGACTGCACCCGCTGGTAATGTTCTCGTTGGTTTGAATACAACAATGTGGAGTTCAGGAAGGCAACACCTTGCAGGAGTGAATTATCGTCCAGTACAAGCATATATTCATGATGCGTGGGTAACAATATCAACTATTTAGGTAAATAAAGATTATGATAACTGAGATTTTTACCCCTTACACCCCAAAGGATTGTATTCCATATGTTCAATATCTAAAAGATGATAAAGGAAATGACTGGTATAAAATTCAAAAAGAATTTTCAGAAGAAACAATTAAATTCACGTTTAATAAAACAGGAATAATTACCTCATTATCGAAAGACATATCCAGCCTTTTTCCTATATATTTGTCTGTGGCAGAAATAGAATCAAAGAATATACCTGAAAGTTTGGATATATCTGGTAAGTGGTTTTTTGATGGTAAGAAGATAATACCACGTATATATACATTGGAAGAGAGAATACATCAAATTGAAAACCAAAAAACAGAAAAAATGTTTGCAACCAACATGACTATCCAACCTCTACAGGATTCCATTGATTTAGATATAGCAACAGATAAAGAAATTGAGCAATTGATAGCATGGAAAAAATACAGAGTTTTATTAAGTAGAGTAGATACTTCTCAGCCTGATAGGATCCAGTGGCCTGAAACACCTAAAAAATAGAAAACAGGGCCTATATTGGCCCTGTTTTTTCAGGTAAAATAAATAAAAAATTGGGATTAGGATAGGTAAGCATAATGAATATTTTGATTACAAATTTTCATACTGGAAATGGTGGTGGTCATACAACATACATAATGAATATAGTTAAATATTTTAACTATAACGAAGGGAATTTATTCATTGCTTGCCCGCCAGAAAGTAGACTATATAAGGAATTATCTAATTTAGGATTTGATAACATATTTCCATTATTTTTTTTCTTTAAAATTAAAAAATTGAAACAAATTATAAAAACCAGTAAGACTTTATCTAGAATATCAAAAGAACATAAAATAGACATCATTCATACTAATGGAACTTCTGATAATAAAATAGCTATTATAGCAAAATTATTTTTCGGAATGAAAAGTAAATTAATTTATACTAAGCATAATCATTATTCAGTATCTTTGTTGTCAAGAATCAGACTTAGAAGATTTAATGAAAAAGTCATTTTTGTTAGCGACTCTACACGTAACCAATGCTCATATTTTATCTCTGATGAGCGCTCAGTTACTATTAAAAATGGTATTAATATTGATAAATGGAGAGTTGATCACCAAATTACAGAGAGAGGGAAAATAATACTTATTTCCTCTGCTGGAACTGCAGAACATAAAGGCTGGCATTTCTTAATAAGATGTCTAGCAAAAGATAAAGAGTTGTCTGATAAGTTCAGTGTAAAAATTATAGGCCGTATTCCTCATAAGAAGGATATGGAAAAATTAATCGGCATTACTTTTTCACATGTTAATGTTGAATTTACTGGTTATATAAATGACGATAAAACAATCATTAGTTATATGAAAAATGCCTCTGTTGGCTTTGTATTATCTACCGATTGTGAAACTATTAGTTTTTCCTGCAGAGAAATGATGGCTTGTGGTCTTCCTGTTATCGTCAGTGATTTTGGTGGATTACCAGAAAACATTGATCATGGTGTTAATGGTTGGATCACAAGGGCAGGAAATGAAGTATCAATACATAATACTTTGAAATCAATTGCTAGTTTGTCATTTCAAGAGTTAAAAGAGTTTTCTAAAAAAGCCAGAGAAAAAGCTGTTAATGAGTTTGATGTAGAAAAAATGGTTTTAGAAACAATAGATACCTACAAGTCAGTTTATAAGTTTTAAATCTACGGCCTGAAAAACAGGCCGTTAATATTTTATTCTGGTTGTTCCGGCCACTCAATATTTGGTGCCGTAATATCTATCCTATTTAACGTGACGCGGTATTTTTTCCACTCTGTGAGCATGGCTACTTCGTTATCGGTAGCAATACCTAAATCAATGGCATCTTGTAATGGAGCTATTTTAATTGCCGCTTGCTCCAATAAATAATATCGCTGACGATAATCTACTTTATTTTTCTGATCGATAATGGCTTGCTGATATAAAACTTGAGCTTCCTGCGCACTGAAACCCATTGAAATCAATTGATGAGGTTCAGCCGGCACATTGACATATTCATAGCCATTTTTGTCCGTTAGTTTGCTTAATATTACCATATGGCCTCACAATGATTTCTTTTGATAACGTGAGTCATATTCTATAGAATAAGGTATTGTACTATCCACATACTCTTCACCTAATAACGGATCGTTAGCGGCAAATGATTTCACCATCCATTTAATTTCAAAATTAATATCGGCGCTTAAACGTCGGGTCATTTCAATCTCTCCATTCTCACGTGAATAATAGATTTGTTTGTGATAATCTGTCAGGTTATGGGTCACAAAATAGGTTAACCCCCCACGTAAATAACAACCACTGTAAACTGAACAACCTGTAATATCACCAGATTTTACACCACCATAGAGGGGATATTTACCGTCAATAGGTCTAGCGATACTTATCATGGCATAGCGGATCGCTTTTACTGTGTTACGATAGGTTTGATTTATACGTTTAATATTTAAATAATGAGCATCCCCTCCCCATGGTGTGTCTCCCCCTTCCATTTGTACAAGTAGCCCGGCAACATGTGTTACTCCCTCACCAAATGGTTTTTTTTCTGCATCATATGGATAGGCACGATGAAGTGTGAGCCAAGAATTTGCCCCGATATTAGGTGGATTGCTCCACCAGACCGGATAATAGCGCTCAGTACTTAAACCGGTGAGATCAATCGTGGTAGTGTAGCGTGGTTCAGCCTGAATATCCGCTGTAGTGGGTTTATTTCTTGTTGTGTAAATATCAGTCCAATCTTCCTCAAAACCATAACCATCACGGGCAGAGCGATAAGCTATTCCTCCGTTTCTATACCCCACTTTTAACTGAAAAGCCGGACAACTCCCAACACCATTATAGAAGTGAGCAACATGTGCAGTGTATCCTGGGTACTGTAGATCATATAAACCTGTATCCACGTTCCACGGAACAGCTTGGACATTAGGATAACTGCCTGTTAATCCGAGTTTAAACGCTTCAACATCTCCAGCCTTCAAATTGATATCCCCGGTCAACAGCTTC
>NZ_JBEJZY010000101.1:0-4243 GCF_040256935.1 Photorhabdus viridis | reverse complement strand
ACGGGCAAGTATCATCGCAAAAGGTAATCTTATCGCTGACTTTAGCGACAGCATTAATATTGATACTGACTACCCACGTAAATCGCCGCCCAGTTCAGATTTCTATTATGAGCTTCCCGCCAATAGTGAAAAGCTGCCGGAAATACTGTCGGCTAAAAGTATCTTATTACATGGTGGAGAAATCACCCTCAAAGATAAAATCAACGCGGCTAATGATTTAAACATCATTTCTGAAAACGATATTACCCTTAAAAATTCAATACTTTCGACAGCCAATAATTTATCTATGGCTGCCGTCAATAATATCAATATCTGGCAAAGTGATATAAAAGGAAAGGATATCACCGCTATGAGCCGTCATGGAGATATTCTATTTCATAATGGTGATCAATTCGGTTATCTTTGGCGCCAACACAGTACCAACGATCATCCTGTATCCAATAAACTGGATGCTGTTAATAATTTAACTATCAACTCGGGTAAAAATCTCCTGTTACAAAACGTCTATTTACAACCGAGTAAAAATATCGCTCTGATAGCAAATAATAATGTGACCGTAGAAAACCATGCGGACACCTATAATTTTGCAAAATTAAAGACAGAAAACAGGCATAACGCACCCATATCAGGGGTGTTAAATGCCCTTGAATCACTGACAATCCATGCTGGAAATACTATTTCCGCTAAAGGCTCAGATATCTCTTCGGGGAAAGATATTTATTTAAGCGCAGCAAAAGATATTGATTTGAGCTCCGCAGAATTAACCTATCAAGATCATATCCTGCCTCTAGACTCAACAGAACTCAGCAGCAAAATCACCGCAAAGAATAATATCAGTATCATGAGTGGCGGTGATATTAATGGGAAAGCCGTTCAGATACAGGCTAACGGGAATACATTATTATCCGCCGGAAGAAATATCACATTACCGTCCCTGGCTTATTCTGTCATTAACCAGACGAATGATAACAACAAGGATGACCGACATATTATTGCTCAAATCCGCGGTGATAAAAAACTGACGATGGCGGCAAATGGCGCTATCACCACCGCGGGTGCTCAATTGACTTCCGGTGGTGATGTCACCCTCTCCTCTGGCGGTGATATGCGTTTTGAGCCGGTTCAGAACCACACCTACCGGGAAGGTCACAGGGAATTCACCGAATCAGTGACTCAGCAGGGCACTGAACTGACCAGCGGCGGCATACTCACGGTTATCTCAACCGGCAGCATTCTTTTCCAGGCCGCCAAACTGGCGGCCAAAGGGGCGATGGATATCGCGGCACAAGGCGGTTACCTGTACGCTCAGGCGATGGAAGAATCCAGTCACTATGAGAAAACAGAAACTACACGCAGGTGGTATGGCAAAAAGAAAACCACCACACGCACCCGTCATGATGTCACGAACAAAGTCACTGAATTTACCGCCGGCGGCGATATTAACCTGTTAAGCCGGGATGACAGCACCTATGAAGCCAGTAAAATTTCCACCCATCAAAATGCCAAACTGACCAGTACTCACGGTCAGGTTAATTTTAAAGCGGTAAAAAACAGTACTTTTGCGCAAACGATTACCCATTCCAAAGGGTTCTACATCAAGCAGACAGATAAAGGCTACACCGAAAATACCTGGGTGCTTCCCGCTATTCATCTTGGCGGAAAACTCACCGTAGAGGCCGCCAACGGGATTAGCGCGGATATCAAAGCCCAAAACGGTCAGTCATTACAAAATGTTGTCTCCGTCCTCGGTAATACCCCGGAAACCGCCTGGCTGAAAGGGCTCAATGAACGTCAGGATGTGCAATGGAGCTTAGTCAAAGACGCGTATGACAGCTGGGATTATAAAAGCCAGCATCTGAACCCGGTGGTTTCGGCGGTGATAGCGATTGCTGTGGCCGCCGTGACGGCAGGCGCAGGCATAACGGCTTCGGTGGCCGGGTCAGCCGCAGGGACGGCAGGTTCAGCGGCGACGGCAGCGGGGGCGACCGCCAGTACCGCCGCTACCGTGAGTTCAGTGGCTTACGGCGCGACGGCTTCCGGCATGGCGGCGCTGGCCTCTCAGGCGGCGGTCGCCCTGATTGATAATCAGGCCGACCTATCCAAAACCTTAAAAGCGATGGGCAGCAGCGACACCGTTAAATCCACCTTCACATCCATGGCAATGGGCGGCGCACTGGCGGGCTTTGACACGGTGATGGGATGGGATAACGCGGCGAATGGCGGGAAGCTGGATCCGGCAAAAACCACCTTACCCCAACTGAGCAATCATGACTGGAGCAAAGTGGCCCAACGGGTCGCAGGCCAGTCCATTATCGGCGCCAGCTTGGGTACTACGATTAATGGCGGCAGCTTTAAAGACAATTTCACCACCGCATTACTTGCCAATATCGGCAATCAGATTAACGCCGAAGGGGCCGGACTGATTGGTGATAATGGTCAGGTATTAGGTTTACCCGGAAAAACGATCAGCCATGCGATTGTTACAGGTATCAGTGCTGAAATTGGTCGTGGTAATACAAAAGGAGCGATAGCTGGAGCTTTAGCGGCTGAGCTAGCCGGTGCAATGATGGGCGATAATCTTATCAAGGCTGAAAAATGGCAAAAAACATCAGAACAACAAGCACAAATTGTTCGCGCTTTCGGTGGTATTGCTGGTGCTGTATTTACCGGCAAAGCAGATGGTGCTTACAGCGGAGCAAACAGTGCTGAAAATACTTTCCGGTACAATTATCTCACACATCATCAACAAGAATTGATGGAAAAAGAGCTTGCTACAGAAACCAATTATCTTAAGAAAGCTCAAATTCTTGGCAAATGGGGGATCATCGGCTCTCAACAAGACCTCCATCTTGCCGCTGGCTTTGTATCTGGTGTTCCGGTAGAACTTTACGATAGTGTCATGGCGATTATCGGGGCAGTTTCTAATCCGTCAGAGACAATAGATGCACTTAAAATGCTTTTGATGCAGGAAGATATGCCCGGCTTTATCTGGCAAGAAACGAAGGAGAACTATCTTAAGCAACTGGATGTCATCAAAGTTGAATACGAGAAAGCAGGCAGTGAAGGTGCATATAATGCCGGCCTGGAAATGGGAAAAATCGTAACGGGTATTGTCAGCACAGCTGCTGGCGGTTTAGGGCTTGTCAAAGGTTCGACATGGGTGACTACCCATGCCGCCGATAAGTTTGCTAAAGTGGCGGTAAAAGCCCCACTTGAATATGTAAAAGAACCAACATTTAATCCTTATGGCTCAATTGGTGCAGGGCAACTGTGGTCTATTAAGGGGCGGCTGAAATATGTCCAATTACCAACAGAAGGTAAAATTAGATTTGTTCCATCGCCTAAATACACACCAAATCAGGCTTTACAAAAAGGCCCTAATAATGGGTATATTGATAAGTTTGGTAATGAATGGACAAAAGGACCTTCCAGAACTCAAGGACAACCTTTTGAATGGGATGTCCAACTTTCACCACAAGGAAAGATTCAATTGGGCTGGGCGAGTAGAGATGGTAAACATCTAAATGTTTCGCTTGACGGGAGAATTACACATAAATGAAAGATAAATTCACTTTCTATCAAGAGGTTATTATTCAAGATATTGATCGTGTAATAGAATATAGCCATCAAAAAGGTGTTATTTTTGGTATTGGTGAAGACGAAGGGTTAGGGAAATCATATGCTGTTTATATACCAAGTGAAAGTATAACAGTCTCATTATGGGAAAACGAAATTGAACCAACAGGAAAGAAATTTAAACGCGAAGATTTTTACTAAAATTAAGTGTAATAGCCTGATGTGTTAAGGACTAACCGGTCACTCAATTGCTATTGAGTGACCGCTATTATAGTGCCTATCTTCCTAACACAAATTCACTATCACAAGATAGGGAACTCTTTAGCATTTACTCTCAATCTTGATAGTCTTCATATGAACTCATTTAATTATTTTATAAAAAAGAGGAATTTTTATAACTTCGTTTAACTTGGATGTTTCATGAGAAAATTGGTGGAGGTGTTGCAGGGGCCATTGCAACTGATAACGCAAATGGTGCTAATGCTGGTGAAATCGTGATCCTCTTCAATCACCTGCATTCCATGAATGTTTACAATCTACCGAAGCCATCTGGAATAAATACGGAGAACTGAGCGCCGCGCAACGGGCAGAAATGTTGTCTAATTGTGCCGGGAGCGGTGGGTTATGCACACTAACCTACCAAGCCGAAATGGAAGGTGGCATAAAA
>NZ_JBEJZY010000100.1:0-4321 GCF_040256935.1 Photorhabdus viridis | reverse complement strand
TTATTTTTAACTCGCTGTTAATGGTGATAGTTAATGGACTTCGATTAAATTTAATTAACATTCTTTTAATAGTTAAAACCGTCTTTTATATAAAATCTTTAATATCTCTGTTTTCATTCTTTTAAATAGTCATGGCAGGGCAGTTAAATGTAAAATAACCGGAGGATAACATTGTCGGTGAATACATTAAACATAACAGGGAATACGTCGTTTTTAGTGATTCTGTACCTTTTCAAAATCTGGTATTAATGGATACCTGTTTTTTTACTCTCAGATAACTCATCACCGAAAAGAAAACAACTGGTGGATCGACCAAAAAGGGAAAAAATCCCAGCTTTTTTATCGCTGGGATCTTGATTTAACCGATACAACGACTAAAAGCTAATCTAAGAGCTGCTCCAATTTCCTCCGAAGAACTATCTATCGGAAGAACAACATAATCAGATTCTTTAATTCTATCACCGCTCCAAGCTTCAAGCTTTTCGTGGTAGCTAGGTCTCATGGTTATTAGGCTATTAACACCATGAATTGAACATCGTTTCATTCCCTTAAATAACGCACGTTTGGTCTTATAGCCATACTTTTCAATCAACATTGCTATCCAAGCAGCATATTGCTGTTTACCTTTTTCGAGATCAAAAAAAGCCACACGTTCATCAAGAGAAGTTAATGTTCGACTATCTGACAGAGCTTGTATCAGTGTTTCACCGATATCTTTATTATTAGCATCTGGTGCAAGTAGATGGAGGGGAAATAAAGGATCGCCCCCAACCATTCCCAATCCAGAATAAGTTTCAATAAGTAAAAACTCATTAGTACTGTAGCAACCAGCCCAATAATCCTGATCTTTGTTGAATATCATCATTTTACCTGTGTCACTGTGACCTTAACACCCTGATTTTTCCCGTATTCAATAGCCCGATTTATTTCTGTCCATTGAATTTTTGTTGTATTTGCTGGAACCGCTAATCTGATTTCTTTATTAGCAATTTCAGCACTTATGCCTGACACAACCATATAGCTCAATAACGCGGTTTGCAGATTATCCGTAAAACTGCCGCTATTTCAGCCGATTGTATAAGCAAATTCGCCATCGATTTTTTGCTTTTCGAGAAAAAAAATTTCTAGATCCTCTGATTCTCTTTCAATAATACCTATGTAATGAGATATGGATGTGACTAATTCAGAATAACCTATAAGCGATTGTATCTTAAAATTATCATATAAGACTTTATAGTCATCATTTAAATTAGTTATACAAATTAACCAATTAGAAGACAACTTACCGTCTTTAATCTCACATAAATTAGCAGGAATCCATACAGGGTTACCTTTATTAGGGCAGATTAAATAATCGATTCGACATGAAAGCAACATCAAACCATAAACTACATATTCAGTTCCAATCTCCAAAAAAGAATAATCTGTTTCATCTGTTTCGCCAAAACAACGGTTATCATCAGGTAAATTTTTTCCCGAATTAAAAATACATTTAATTAACATAAAAATACTCACTTAAATTTAAAATCATCAATAGCTCCTGTCTTTGTATTCCTTACATAGTGGACTTCTATTTCGTTAATATTTTGAGACATTTTTACCCAACCATCTGATGCCGGCCACCGTTTATCAGTCATAGGAACAGGGAGCAGCCGCCTCGAATTAGGATTGGATATAGCTTGCTCAAGTGCTAATTTTTCATTTAAACTTGCAGGAATATTACGCCCAGTAGAACCTAAACCAAAAGGTTTATTTGCGCTCGTCCCCTTTCCAGCATACAACTTCTCATTTTCAATCAAGCGAGTTACAGCATGGGTATCAGGTTTAGCATTGCTCAACAGGGGTTTTGAGACATGACTCAATTCTTCTGCCAGGATATCTTTTTGATTATCAAACGATAACTGATGCAGCATATGTTCAATCATGTTGTTACGGTAAACAAGCTCTGTGCTGTTAGCCGCACTATAAGCGCCCTCCGGGGTATGGCTAATCAGTGCCCAGACCTCAGCTCACTATGAAAGGGTTCTTACTGGAACAGCTCGGTTTTTATGCTGGTAAACCAGTTGTCATAAAAATAGAAGAATATAGCCCCCGAATGTTATACGTTTGTCTAACATTCAGGGGGCAGTTCAGAATGAACGGGGGATCAAATATGCCACATAATTATCTTATTCAAATGGAGATAATTGGTTAGAATATAACGGTAACATATCTATAGTCCGGCCATCTTCATCACAAAATTCAACCTCATATGCTTCTTCCTGCCCAGAATAAACATCAATAATAGCTCCCTTCATTCCAGTTTTAAGTCCACGCTCAGGAATGTCTGAGGTTAAAATAACAACATCAAAAAGAGAATATTTCATACCTATCTCACTTTACATAGAGCGTTGTTAATCTAGGTGTTGATGATCCAGTATCATATATCCAACCTGTACGAACAATCGCTGTTTTGCCGTTTGGTCCAGTAATTGGCATGTCAATAGTTATTCTTTGACCAAACTTATCAACATTACCAAGAATAGCTGTATTCGTTTTAGTCCCTGCCTGTATTTTAGATATTAAATCAGTAGCATTTGATTGGTTATATCCCAAGGCTGATTCAAAAACTTTAGCTTTATTTCCGCCAACCGGATGTTCAGTATTTAATGCATAAGAAGTAACTTTATTCGAATCAATCACAGCATTATTAGCATTAACTAATTTACCTGAATTCTTAACTTCTATTACCGCTTCTGCATGTGTGTAGTTTTTCCAATTAGCAGTTGAGCCTGTTAACTTATCTTTACTAGGTAAACTCGTCCCCTTTCCAGCATACAACTTCTCATTTTCAATCAAGCGAGTTACAGCATGGGTATCAGGTTTAGCATTGCTCAACAGGGGTTTTGAGACATGACTCAATTCTTCTGCCAGATTCTTCACACCTTCCTGGGTGTTGCCTAATACTTTTACCGTTCCAGTCGCTAAAACGCCCGTTCCAACAGCCGCTTCCGGCGCAATGGCATCTGCAACAAAAATGCCCACGTTATTCAGGCACAGCGCCGGATTGGTTTTACACCCTTTAAGCGCAACACGCCCTGCCGTGGCCATTTCAGCCGAGCCCGCAATCAGTATCTGACCGCCATAAGTCAGAGCATATCCGCCTGCTGCCACTGCGGTGACGGTTATCGCAGCATCACGTCGCGCAATAACGCGTTCTGCCGCCGATTTATCCCCTTTCTCTGCCGCTAAGATATCTTTTTGATTATCAACTGATAACTGATGCAGCATATGCTCAGTCATGTTATTACGATAGACAAGCTCCGCGCTGTTCGCCGCACTGTAAGCACCTTCCGGGGTATGGCTAATCAGGGCGCCTGACAACGCCCCGATAAATTTAGCCGTCTGAGCCTTAGCTTCATTACCCGTCAGCGCTTCCCGAAGCTGATGAATTTGCCGCTCTGCTTCATTCTTGTACGCAGGTTCAAATAATCTGCTTTCCATTGTGATGGCCGCTAATTCAGCGGCCAGAGCTCCCACAGCAGCCCCTTTGGCATTTCCTCCGGCGATTTCCGCACTAATTCCTGCCACAACGGCATGGCTTAACATCTTTCCTGTGTAGCCTAAGATTTCCCCGTTATCACCAATTAAATGGGCTCCTTCTGCATTAATCTGATTGCCGATATTGACAAGTAATGCCGTGGTGAAATTGTCTTTAAAGCTGCCGCCATTAATCGTTGTCCCCAGACTGGCGCCGATAATGGACTGGCCTGCGACCCGTTGAGCCACTTTGCTCCAGTCATGATTGCTCAGTTGGGGTAAGGTGGCTTTTGCCGGATCCAGCTTCCCGCCATTTACCGCGTTATCCCATCCCATCACTGTGTCAAAACCCGCCAGTGCGCCGCCCATTACCATGGACGTGAAGGTGGATTTAACCGTGTCGCTGCTGCCCATCGCTTTTAAGGCTTTGGATAAGTCGCCCTGATTATCCACCAGAGCGACCGCTGCCTGAGAGGTCAGCGCCGCCATGCCGGAAGCCGTCGCGCCGTAAGCCATTGAGCCCACAGTAGCGGCGGCCACAGCAATCGCTATCACCGCTGAAACCACCGGGTTCAGATGCTGGCTCTTATAATCCCAGCGGTCATACGCATCTTTGACTAAGTTCCATTGCACATCCTGACGTTCATTGAACCCTTTCAGCCAGGCGGTTTCCGGGGTATTACCGAGGACGGAGACAACATTTTGTAACGACTGACCGTTTTGGGCTTTAATATCCGCGCTGACACCGTTGGCTGCTTCTACGGTGAGTTTTCCACCGAGATGAATAGCGGGAAGCACCCAT
>NZ_JBEJZY010000099.1:0-4469 GCF_040256935.1 Photorhabdus viridis | reverse complement strand
CGACTGGTCACGCTGGGTGACCGGTTCTTTAACTTTACCCGTTTAGGGAAAGTGCTGAACAGCCGGAATGAAATGCTGAGTAAAACGCTGTTCTCGGTGATTTCCGGCGTGTCGTTTGATCAGGCGGTTGAATTGTCGGTCTCACAGCTTAAAGATGGCGATGAGTTTAGGCAGCAGGTGTTGAAGGCGCTTAAGACACCCGGTTCTGAGAATCGAATAAGGATAAAGAATGAATATCAGGATCGGTTTAAAGAGTTTACTGAAAGTGCTGAAGGGGAATCGGTACTAAAGCAATCGCGGATTAAATTACTGGTTTTGATTTTCAATGGGTTGGAGTTTGCCAATCAGTTAAAAGAGAGTAAAGGGGATACAAAGGGCCACGCCCAGGTGACTGCGGCGTTTTTAGGTACACTGAGTACCGCGATGGAGATTGTGACCCCGGCAGTTGAGCACGGCATAAAAAATGTGGCGGCGACTGATTCCATTAAGTTTATTGGGGCGAGTGCTGGGACAGTTGCTTCTGCACTAAATCTTGGCATCGATATCAGTGATTTTAGATCTGAATTGCATGGTCAAGGGCGCTGGCAGTTTTTGGGTCTTTATGGTCTTAAAAGTGCTTATGATTTTGCTCAACTCACGAGAGCATTAAAAGGCTTGTTAGAAATCTTGGTTAAAAGGGTATTACTTACGTCTGAAAGTTTACTCCTTGATGGAGTTGTGAGGTTTTTAGCATGGGAAACTCTTGCCTGGCTGTGCAGTTGGGAGGTGATGCTCGTTATTTTTATTGTTGAAGAGCTAGTGACGTATTTTTCTGATAATAAGTTACAAAAATGGTGTCAGGGCTGTGTGTTTGGTTTGGAGCCGGCAAAAAGCTTGAGATCAACCCAATTGATTGATTCGGAATTGCAGCGAAATACGCTGTATGAAGCACAATGTAAAAACTTTGCTGACGCAATGAAGGATCTCTCATGAATGCTAGTCGTCCTTTTAAAGATGCTATTGACTTTGATGAAATAAAAAGTCAGAGAAAAGACATTGATATTGTTATTAATGTAAACCGAAAACATGCTATTGAGTTTCCTGATAGCAGGGAAGAAATGGAAAAGGAAATAATGTTGCTTCAGGATAAGATCCCCGTACTGGATGCAATATTGGCAAAAGAACCACCGCCGCCGGAATTACCGCCGCGTAAGCCATTAATCAAAGTCAGTGGGGTATTGGGAGAATTTGAGGCACTCCGTGTTATTGGCTATTTTACTGATCGCGAATATGATCCGGCCACTTTTGTCCGCCAGGAGAAACGGGAATTGGCTAGCGCATTATTGATGGCGATAGCAGGAAATAGCTCCGGGTCGGCAGTGGCTGCACAGACTAAAGTTAGGCTGAGTGATATTTGTGATTTTGTGCGGGGAAAAATCAATGGTATTCCTTTCCACGGCTGGCTGGGATTTACCGCCGCAAAAGTAGGTGACTATGTTGAATTAGTGGTAACAGAACAAGAGGGATATTATGTGGTTTATGCCATTGCTAATCCTGAGTTCAGGGTTATTTCTATGACGCCGCGTTGCAACCAGGGAATTTATGCAAATGCCAAAGAGCAGATATTCGGTACTTGCTGTTTTTTTTCGGTTTACCTATTATTCTTAATAATGGCAAATGTTTTTTTTATTAGGGAAGACATATTCGTGTTTCTGGAATACGTGCTTCCATTTTGTGCTTTGATGATAGCGATATTTGCACCCAGTACATATTACCACAGTATGAAAAGACCCCGGCCTTCAATTAGGTTGTCTGAAGATATTTTCACTGCATTAGGTTTTCCTAATCCTACAGAGATTAATCTTTACCTGTTTACAAAAAAAAGGCTTAAGGAAATCAAGGCTAACTTTCCTGAGAGGGATCCCGGTAAAGACAATGAAAGAGTATTGCCAGGTAGAGCTTGTTTCGCAAGCTATTACTATTACTATTACTGACTCAAGTAATTACCGGGTAAAAAACTGTTATGTTTAAAGATATTATTTCTTTGATCAGATGGGTTGAGATTCTGAAATCAACCCAATTTATTGACCCTGAATCGCAGCGAAACTTTGAAAAAATCGGTAACCCATTATCGAAGGTAAAGTGTTATCTAATACTATTCGAGTAATAGGTAATTTTGTGTAAATTAAGGTTTTTTTATGAAACAGATCTATAAAATGGTTTTCGTCGGTTTTGCCATTAATGTATTAATATGTTTGGTTTCACTGGCGGCGATGAATTGGGTTTCATATCGCAGAATAAAGGAACGTTATTTCTTTGCCAAGAGAGAAGACGGTTTTTTGTTAACCCCGACCGCGTTGAGTAAAACGATTTTTTTGCCTTATGTGATGATGCCGGACGGTTTGCCGGTGACTTGGATATTACGCACGGAAATGGGCAGCGGACCGCTGGCGTTGCTGAAACTGCGGGGATTTACGCTGCCAAAAGAGATTTTTGTGGTGACGCCGGGGGATGACACGAAAATGTTGGTGGTCGATGACGATGATTGGGCGGCAGAATAATTTTGTGTGACCGGTTTAATTCGGTGTTATATCAATTCATGGTCAGGAATAATCTTATCGCAGACTGCGGGGCAGATACTTCCTCATTAATCCTCATTAATGACGGGTTTGCTGACCATTATCACCGGAAAATCATGAAAATATTAAATGGGTTTCTGCTGCTCACCGGGATGATATATATCGTAATAATGTTCCTGTCTAATAAGTCGTGCTTTGTTTTTGCGAAAAGGATGAGGCTTGATTAGTGGTGGTAAGAATATTGTCGTCTGTTTTTGGCTATCACTGAAGATATTCTCATTCGCATATTATGAATGAGAATCATTATTTTTCACTCTTTTTTACCTATTTAGGTGGCGGGATGTAAAGTGAGGTTGTTTGTTTTTTAAATTGTAATCAATTGATTTTAATTAAAATAGATAGTTTAATTATGGATTGGCTGCGCTGTTGTATTAAATCTGGCGAGTCTTGCTATTTTTTTATGTAAATAAATGTAATTTTATTTATATTTCATTAAAATATTGTCTTCATTGCCCTGTTTTTACAGGTATTATTTTCACTTTTGCTTATTGTGCTGTTTGATAAAAAAAAGACTTGATTTATATATGCACCCATAAAGAGAATGAGATTATTCCTTAATAGTCCATGCTATTAAGGAATAATCATCATTGATGGCGAAAGGATAGCCCGATTAATTATTTGTACCCGGTTAACCTCCGGTTGGGAAATACCTGATCTGATTTATTGTTTTCCGGATTTACTCTGACTGACTCCCGGATCTTTATTCGGCTTGAGTTCCGCTACGAAAAAATCACCTGGACTGACCAGGTGTGATGGCGGGCGCCATAGGCGCTGCGCCTGGTCAGCCAGGAAGACACGGTGACGATATCCGCGAAAACTGAACTGCGGCTGGAATGCGGTGGCGCTTATATCTCGCTGAAAGACGGTCATATTTCGTTTGCCAGCCCGAAGAATGCCCGGTTTCAATGCGATGTTTTCCAAAAAGCAGGTCCGGCTAGTCAGAGTTCAACTCTGACATTGCCTGACCGTTGTGCGTCAACGGCAGCGCGGATGGCCGATGGGCAAAATGGGATAGTGAATTAAGGGGACACGCCATGACAAAAACTGATATTCAAATGGGTTACGATTTTTCATCCGATGCTGAAATCCGGCAGAAAACCCAGTTGCTGGCTGACTTGCATACCGCATTTACCCGACAGGGGGGGCAGGGGCTATTGTTGGTTGATCCGGCGGTTTTTCTGGATACCCGGCAGGAAGAAAGGTTTCCTGCGGCGATTCTCAATCATCAGTCTGCCGCCATAGCGACTCGGATAAAGCATCCCCGCTTCGAACCCCGCTATTCTCCCTGGCTGATACCGCTGGATATCAACCAGCCTGAGGATGCTCACATGCTGGAGTTGAGTATTACCCAAGCGTTGCAGGAGGCCGACCCGGCGGAGTTAATTGCCGGACGAGGTCGAATGGTTTGTGGCTGGCTGTTTAGCGCCAGCCCGATATCCACGATTGCACAACATCTTGGTATGACGGCGGTACAAACCCTGTCATCGGTACGGCAAATCGTGCTGCGTTTTTATGATCCGACAGTGAACAATGCCTTGTGGCCGTTGTTGGATACCTGGCAACGTTCGCGTCTGCTGGGGCCGCTGACAGACTGGTACTTGATCAACGGTGACGGTCAGTTACTGCACCGGGACAACGCTAAATTTGCGGCGGTGCAATATACCTTCTCACTGGCGTTGTCTCCGGAAAACGTGCAGGAAATAACCTGGTCAGGCCCGATGAGCCGGGCACTGCGCCGCTATCGTCAGGCACATCGCAACCAGTTACGCCGGACAGAGTCCGAAGCGTTGGCGATTATGCTGGCTTTATTGCGTCGGGTCGCTGAACGCGATGCCTTTCATCATGTTCGTG
>NZ_JBEJZY010000098.1:0-4587 GCF_040256935.1 Photorhabdus viridis | reverse complement strand
AGACAAAGCGGCGGCAAAAGAAACACTGGCAAAAGCGGGCAACCGTCACCCGACCGGGGATGACATCAAAAAGCAACTCTACGACACCGCTTACACGCAGGCGCTGAATGACTCCGGCTTCGGGACGGGAGGCAAATACCAGAAAGCGTTACAGGCGACAACGGCGGCTCTCCAGGGACTGGCCGGGGGTGACCTGAAACAAGCGCTGGCAGGCGGGGCTTCACCTTATCTGGCCGGGGTGATAAAAGAGCTGACCACCGACCCGCAAACCCATCAGGTGGATATCGCGACCAACACCCTGGCCCATGCGATTTTGGGGGCCGTGGCCGCCGAAGCCAGTGGTGGCAGTGCCCTTGCAGGGGCAGCCGGCGCGGCTTCCGGTGAGCTGGCGGCGCAGGTCCTGATTAAGCAGCTTTACGGCGATAAGGTTAAAGTCAGTGAGTTAACGGAGGAGCAGAAACAGACTATCAGTACCCTCTCCACGCTGGCAGCAGGGCTGGCCGGTGGGATTGCGGGTGACTCCACCGCCAGCTCCCTTACCGGAGCGCAGTCCGGGAAGAATGCAGCGGATAATAATGCACTAAGCTTGCCAAAAGGGCTGGCGGATTACGGTCGGTCAGCATCCAGTCTGGCTACCTCGATGTTAAATGAAGGTAAGTCCCCTCAAGAGATTTCAGCAGCATTGTCAAAACATGCCAAAGGCGATCACCCGGAAGGACAAGATCCAGTAAGAGGGTTGGTAACAGCATGGGGAGCGGGAATGTCCACGGTAGCAGCACCACTGTTGTTACCATCAGGAGCAACAGTGGGAAGTATTTTTGCTGGAGGTCTAATCAGTGGAACCGCTAATGTTAGTAATCAATTGACAAATGGTCCAGTGAACATGACTGATGCATTGATAGCCACGGGAACAGGGGCAGTAACGCAAGGCAAAGGCTTTTGGTTTACAGAAGTCGCGAGTATAACGGGTGCTTATGTTGGGGCAAAACTACAGGATAAAAGCCCACTTGTACCGGTAGTAGGTGCAGCAGTTGGTAATGCTGTTGGTGCAATTGGAGGAAAGGTTATTACTGATAAACTCGCGCCAATAGTGGCAAATCCAATTAAAAGTGAAGTCGGCGGTGCTATCGGTGGAGCTCTAATTTCTGAAGCGGTGGGAAATCGAGTTGAAAATCAGTTAGATAAACGTGGAGGTGGTAAATGAAACATCAAAAAGCCACTTATCAAGCTCTTTTATTGCTTACCAGTCTATGGTTTATATTATTTTTTTGTATGGTTTTTATTACCAGCCTTATTCTAGCAATCATTTTTTATTTCACAGATGGACAATTTTTCTTCTCTCTAGAAGATGTTTATTACTCTTTTAAAATGGGGGCTAGTACAGGTATTCCCACAGGAATCGGTATCTGGATTACGTCCAAGTTAAAAGAAAATAAAGGCGGATAATAATGCCCTTAGCATGGGAAGTTTGTTTGGTTCCGAAGGGGCTAAACATTTTGAAGGTGCGGGGTCGCTGGCTCAAAAGATGGCTCAATCTGGGGCAACACCCGAAGAAATAAACGCAGCCTTAACTCACTACCTAAGAGGGCAGGTTCCTGATGGTCAGGATCCGGCAAAAGGTCTGATTATTGCGTGGGGTAACTTCTTTGGTGTTCCGTTGGATGTCGTGTTATCAAATGAGCAGATGACACCGCAAAAGGCGGCGGAAATTGTTGCCGGTGGCATACCTACCAGTGAAGCAAAGCTGATACAGTTTGCGGCGTCGAAAGCGTTTTTGTCTTTAAGTAAGTATCAGTCAACAGAAGTAGTTGGTAGTAAAAGCGGTTCAGCGATTGATAATTTTGTGAAAGGAGAAACACAGACAGAGAAAACTGGGAAAATGATTACTAGTGCGGATAAAAATATCTCGCATATGAACGTTAGTTCTAAAGATTCACTAGGAACGAAAATAGATAAAAGTGTAGTTATTGTAGATAAAGAATATTTGCCTATAGGTGTGGCTTCGACATTTAAGGCTGGAAAATATGAAACCGTTATTACACGAGAGCCTGTAACATTGTTTAGGAAATTTGGTGGTGTTAACGATCAAGCTAAGTTAGATGGTGGTTACGCAACGACCATACAAAATGCGGGAAGAGGTGAAACTGCTGTCTATAAGAAATGGAGCACAACTCGGTTTGAAGCTCAGATAGAAGTACCCAAAAATACTAAGTTGAACATTGGTTCTGTTGGGGAACAACCACCTTTGAGTAATAATCCTAAGTATATAGGCGGAGCCGATCAAATTCTATTGCCACGGAATTATCCTATGGATTGGGTTAAATCAATACGAGATGGAAAAACAGGTAATGTTTATACTTACGAAGAATTTAAGAAAGCATTTCCAGATCAAGTAACAAATAAAGGAAAATAAAATGTTAATAAACAAAGATATGATAGAGATCGCAAGATTAATATTCTTGTTGGAACAAGTTGTTACGTATTTAAAAAAATCAGGAAATGGAGAGTCATCTTATGCATACTTAATAAAATCCATTAACATTCTTGAGAGTAAAGCAAGTAATGGTATGAAGAATTTATACAAGTATATTATGAATGATTTCAGAATGATGGGGGATAGAGGTCAATATGGGGAGGATATAGACCCGATAACAGATGAAATTTTCACAATTATAAGCAACAACCCATTGTTCAATAATGGACAATAATGCCCTTAGCATGAGAAGTTTGTTCGGTGCCGAAGGCGCTTTACGGGCGGCTCACCACCTGCAAGCGAACATCAGCCAGACATTGAATAATACCCAGGGGCGGGTCTCCGCAGGTAAACAGCTCACGGTCAACCGTGAGGCTCAGCAACCGCATCTGATGATTCACAATCGACAGGGCACCCTGATTGCCGGGAAACAGGCTGACATTAGCGCCGAGGCCCTAAGTGGTGACGGTCAACTGTTATCGCAGGGAGATATGGCCGTCACGTTAACCGGGGATTTTCACCATACCGGCAACACCGCGGCTAATGGCAATCTGACCCTGAAAACGACCGGCAATATCATCAATGACCACCAGATAAAAGCCGGTCAGGCGCTGCATCTTGACGCACACAATCTCACCAATAGCGCGTCAGGCGAAATCAGCGCCGGACAAACGCAAGTCAAGGTCCACGATACGCTGAACAACACCGGATTGATTGACGGCGGCCTGACTCATCTCACGGCCAACACGCTGAATAATATGGGCACCGGGCGCATTTACGGGGACCAGCTTGCCCTCCAGACGGGCACGTTGAATAATACCGCCCAAGACGGCAAAGCCGCGGTCATTGCGGCGCGTGAGCGGCTGGATATTGGCACCGGGACACTGAACAACAGTGACCATGCCCAGATTTACAGCGTGGGCGACATGCGCATCGGCGGCCAGCTGGATAAGACCCTGACGGCGACCGGTCAGGCGCGTGCGCTCAGTAACCACGCGGCGACGATTGAAGCCGGGAATAATCTGACGATTCAGGCTGCCCAGATCCACAACACTAACGCCGGGGTGGTCACCCAGGTCGTCGAAACGGAAAAATCGCCCCATCACGACGCGGTATTGAGCGGACAGACTACCCGCTATGACTGGTCGCAGGTGGATACCTCCCACCGCAACAAATACGGCGTGCACGATGCCATCATGCCGGACGGCAGCGGCAGTAATGACTTTTACGAATATCAATACACCCGCACCGTCAGGGAAACCCAGGTCAAACAGAGTGACCCCGGTAAAATGCTGGCCGGGGGCAATATGACGCTCAACAGTGCGCAGGTCACCAATCACGACAGCCAGATTGTCGCCGGCGGCGCGCTAGGCGGTGACATTGGCGAGCTGCACAATATTGCCACTCAGGGCGAACGTATCACCACCGATAAAGGGCGCCAGACCCACTGGTACGCGAAAAAGAAAAAACGCCGTATCGGCGGCACTAAAACCTCGCAGGGGAAAAGCCGCAGCCATTATGACCCTGCCCCGGTGAGAGAAACGACAGACCTGAACACGCTGGCCTGGCAGGACCATACCCGTCCACAGGGTACCGATATCACGATGACAGCCCGACAGACCGGGCAGGTGCAACAGGCCCCCACCGCCGTGAAACCGGTTGCCGGGATAAACAACCCGCCCTTAGTTCTGCCGCCCGACCAGCCTTTAGTCCTGCCACCCGGCCAGCCGTTTGAATTGACGTTGCCGCCGGAAACCGTCAAAGGACACCCGGTTGACCCGGTCATCCGCGTTATCACGCCCGATACCCGATTACCGGATAACAGCCTGTATACCGTACAACCGGGCAGCGACAGCCACTATCTGGTGGAGACCGACCCGAAATTCACCCAGTACAAACCGTGGCTGGGTTCGGACTACATGCAGCAACAACTCACCCATGACCCGGCCCTGGTGCACAAACGGTTAGGCGACGGGTTCTATGAACAGCGGCTGGTGCGGGAGCAGATTACCCAACTGACCGGCCAGCGCTATCTGCCCGGCTATCATAACGACGAAGCGCAGTTTAAAGCGCTGATGGATGCCGGGGTGGCTTTCGGCAGGGAACAACAGCTC
>NZ_JBEJZY010000097.1:0-4662 GCF_040256935.1 Photorhabdus viridis | reverse complement strand
TGACCCTCTGAAGTGTTCATGCCCGTTGTCCCGCAGGATACCCGCCGCCATTAACCGGACCCGGATAGCGGAACCGGCCTTGTATTTACTGGCGGGCAGCCGGTAACCCAGAGTGCGGTTGGCAAAGCCCGGTTTAAAACAGGCGACTAATTCCGGGTGATTTAACCGGCGTTTTTCCAGATAAGCCAGGGCTTCGGGGGCGTTCAGCAACGTGTGGTGGTAGAACTCAACCACCCGGTTGAGCAGCGCCTGCCGTCCGGCTTCATCTTCGGCCAGCACGGCGGGTTCATCCGGCTGGACCAGCGGGGCCATTGCCGGATTTTCGCCCAGTTCCCCGCGCAGGCGTTCCACGGCATGGCGCAGGCTTAAGCCTTCGGTTTTCATCACCCAGTCCAGTACTGAGCCGCCGGCATCACAGCCAAAACAGTGATAGAGATTTTTTGCCGGTGAGATAACCATTGACGGGGTTTTCTCCTGATGGAACGGGCACAGCAGCACGTAATCTTTGCCGCGTTTAAAGAACTGTCGCCCCTGTTGCTCCACCACGGCGACTAAGGAGACGGCGGCTTTCAGGTGCTGTAATTCTGCTTCCGGGATGCGTGCCATAAAACGACCTCCTAAAAAATGCGTCAAGACTCCATTGCTCTTTTATTTAGTATCTATTAAGATACCAATATAAAGCAAGCATTTTTTGGAGGGTAGAATGACGGCAAATTTCTCTGACTGGTTTAATTCGATGAGCATTGCTAACCGACTCGTTGCCCTCCGTAAGCAAAAGGGCCTCTCACAGCAAGCATTGGCGGATGCCATTGGTATCCATGTGACTCAGGTCAAACGCTACGAAGGTGGGATTTCGTTACCTTCTCTGGAGGCAATTAAGAAGATCGCACAGACATTGCGGGTCACGACTGATTCACTGATATTTGAAGAAGATGAGCTACTACCTGATGCCGACTTGGCTCTACAGTTTCAGGCTATTAACAACATGCAGCCGGAGCAGCGAGAGGTGATTAGGGAGTTATTGGAAGGAATGATCATCAAGTACGAGGCTGAACGCTGGTCTTCTAAGATGAAGTGAGGGCAATAACGCAACGTATTCGGGCGGGCACCCAAATACGTTGCTCACCACAAGCAACTAAAAGAGGTAGTTACTATGGCTAAGGCGCATTCTAAAGCAGAAGCGGCAGTAAATAAAGCCGTGAAAACAGAACGTTATTACACGGTGGGTTATGTGCCGAACGGGCATAAGGTCAAGAATGCCACACCAGCGATACATCTTAAAGGACAGTGGCTGAGACAGGCAGGATTTGATACTGGCGGCCAGATTACCGTGAAGGTGATGGATGGCTGTCTGGTGCTGATCCCTGACAGTGAAGACACGCAACAACAGCATCAGCAGTACCAGCGGCAACAGGCCCAACTGCAAGAGATCAAGCAGCAGATGCAGGCGCTGATAACTGGTTTTGTGGGTTAAGAGGAGAGCATGAGATGACGATAGCGATTGAACATTTACAGGATATTCAGTTAACTCACATTGAAGCACTGGCCCTGGCCCAACTGGTTAAGCGGCTGTGCTGGGCGGAGATACGCGCCTGTGCCGTGAATGACGAGGAAGCGTATCAGATCAAAGATGCGATCGGTAAGCTCCAATATGCTCTGGCATACAGTGGATATTCGCCACGGTAGATCATAAGAAAGCCGGAAGATCCCCATGATCTTCCGGCTTTTTGTTATTTATTGGAATGATCAACAATAAATTAAAATGTTAATCCCATCTTTCATCTAGATAAGGCGTTATATCTCTAATTGTTAGAAATTGAGCAATACAGTTGAAGTAAAAATTATTATGAAAAATACTCATATGTATTTTGTTATCTATATATTCGATAGTTGGAGTGCACTCAAAACCAAGGCTAATTCCTTTGCATTCAAAATGAATAATATCACCAAGTTCTAACAAAATACTCAGTGCATTAAATTCACTTTTATTCCACTTATCAGGGAATGTTGTTGGGATGTTTTTACTATGAAGACCAAGTCTAAGTGAAGAATGCGCATAAAACGAAATAATCTCGACTTCAACATGTTCAATAGACAATTCATTGTTAAACATATGTTTAATTTTTTCTTTATATATGGCATTTTCAAACCACATAATGAGTTTCCTTAAAATTCATAATGCTCAGACGTACCCGGAACCTTACCATTTCTTGAACCGGCTCCTGTTTTTGGATCAAGTGGCCTTATATTAAAATGTGGACCTTGGTTGCCAGGTGTTCCTGGTGGACCATATATATGCCCGGCTGAGTGTTCTTGTATTACAATTTTAGGGCCGTCTGGGCGAGTAAAATGATATTCTCGGGTTTCAATTGGCTTATGATTAGAATCCAAAATTCTTCGGCTATTCATGTCTGTTAGTGGAATTTTATCGACTTTATCCGGGTGCTGATTCATTGGTATTCCCGCATCTCTTTTTGTTGCTCCAAGCGCTGTTTTTCTGGAATTAAATTGGGCATTACACCCAGTAAGACCAGCTCAGTGACATTAAGCAGCGGATGCGGGAACTGATTGGTGAGTACAAGCATAAGAGCAGAAATTGAGCGGCTATAGTCATCACTGGCCTATAACAGATATTCGCTAGGCCAGAAAAAGGTAGACTGGAAAATCTCTATGATTTTCCAGTCTTTTATACTTATTTTTTCTTATTGGTAATGGCGATTATTTTTTTCTTAATAGTATTATCATGTTCATACTGAGTTAAGAAAAATAATCCATCATTTCTTTTATAAAAATAATTTTCATAAAGCCATAATATTATGGACTTTTTTTGATACAATCCTGCTTCTGACATTAAATAATCTTGAGCATTAATCTCATCAATACATTGCAATGCATTAGGCTCATTATCTATAAAACCATTAAAATAAACCAAATAATAATTAGAAATTAAATCACTTATTGTAGAATTCTTTTTCTTAGAATAATACTTCCAGTGATTTACAAATAACCCTCCAATTTTATACGCTAATCCATATTTATAATATAATTCATAAACAGAAAAATGAATTTGGCAAAAATAACCCATCGTGCTTAATACTCTATAATCGCAAGAATACTTCCTATAAAACTCCACTATATCAATAGCTAACAAGATAAAATCTTGGCCTTTATAGTATCCATTCTGTACGGCAGTAGAAACAAAGCAAACTAACTTTTGTTCCAATTCTAGATTTTTTAGATCAGATGGAATACGTCTAAACAAACAAATCAACTTTCTTAATTGAAATGACAGCTCAGGATTATCCTGAGCATTGAGTGAAATTTTTTTGTCTGCCAGAAAATTTAATTGCTCTGTAAACATTATGGACACCTTTGATTATTTTTAATTCCTGAATACCATTTGCCAATCCTTTTACCTATCTGAGAGAAACGAGATTTGTTTGCTTCAAATACAGTCTTCGCTTTTGGAGGAAGAGGCTTAGATTCTTTAAGTGGTTGACCACTAGGGAAGACTCTATACTCATACTTATCAGAACCAACAGTTACATGATAATGAATCGGGGCATGTTCTTTCGGAGTGCCTATGCCTGCACCAAGGTTTCCATAGTTATGCCATACACGCACACCGTTCTCATTGTAGATTATTTTATCTGGTAATTGAGCTGGTGTTTTATTTAATCCCCAAGGGTCAATCCAAGTCATCGGATTGGGGGCATACTGATACAGGTTCAATCCGCCCGCTAACCCTATAGGGTCAGGGCTGAGGTAACAACAGCCTTCCGGCAAATAATACCTGAACCGATTAGAGAATAAACCACTTTCCTCATCAAAAAGTTGCCCGGCAAATCGCAGGCCCGGATCCAGCTGCGGGTTCTCATCCTGCTCCGCCAGACGCCGCCCGTACAGCGACTGTTTCGGCTGCCGCCACACCCGTTTCCCGGCCGGGTCGAACAATGCCAGCGGCTCACCCGTCGGCGCACTCACCGCATACTGGGTCTGGATGTCCCCCACCACGAGCTCCACCCGGTTGTCCAGATTGAGGGTAAACTGCTGCGTCTGCTGGGCCATCAGTTCCCAGCCGTTAAACACCAGATGGCGGATGATTTTCAGCCGGCCATGCTGGTATTCGCGGATTTCCGCCGGCACATCCCCATCCCACAGATACGTGGTCAGCTTACCGGTCTGGATACAGCGTTTTTCAGTGCGCCGCCCGAAAGCATCATAGCGATATTCCCACCGGTGGCCGTCCGGGGTGAGGAGGCCGGTCAGCTGGTTCTGGCTGTTCCAGCGGTATTTGGTCACCGCCAGCCGGTAACCTTCGGCTAAGAACTGTTTCTCTTTCATGCGACCGGCCAGGTCGTAAACAAACCGGTGCGAGCCCACCCAGTTCAGGCGGTGCCCCGCCTGGTAGAGGGTTTCCCCCATAATCTCCTGCACCCCGTCAAACCGTCGGGACGGGTAACCGGTGACATCATACTGATAATGCTCGCGCAGGTTCCTTTCATCACTCACCGAGACCACCTGGCCGTTGCCGTTGAGGATATAGTGCAGCCGCTGCGCATCGTCACGGGCCGCCGTCAGGTTCAGGGCCGCATCGTATGTATACTGTCTGGCCAGACTGGCATAGGCGGGGTCGGTAATCTCCGCCAGGTCAGCCGGCCG
>NZ_JBEJZY010000096.1:0-4740 GCF_040256935.1 Photorhabdus viridis | reverse complement strand
ATCAAAGCGAAACGTAGACGAATATGGATGAAAACCCAATTTTTGGAGCGAGTATTACAGGCGGGTTTTGCTAATGTGAGTGATATTTAATCATTCATGCGGTTGCCCTGGTCGTTCACACCGAAAATGGCGGGGATTATGCTATTGCATACTCAAAAGGTCGATTCATCATCAGGCCATTTGGCGAATTAGTAGTTGGTGATTTAGAGTTGGAATAATGATCGGAGTGGTTATAGGCTAGTGATATATGGGCGTGGATAACTGAATAAGTGATGGATAGATATGACTGAGATTTGGGTTGGCCTTATAGTATTCATAGTCTCGCTGGTGATTGCGCGCTCTTCGAAGCCAACATGTACAGATCGATAGCTACTATGATAGCTTCTTTAATTGGTGGGGTTGGCGTTTTGGCGCTGGCTGTCTTTGGGTATTTATTTTTTGGTTCTAGTTCTGATTGTAATTCTAATGTTGGTGGTTTCTACGAGAATAATAGTGCGCTTTGTTATAACAAGGAAAAAGTTTCAACGCTAACAGGTAAAAGCAATGGAAAAGCTACACCTATTACTAAGTTCGTTATTCTAGATCAAGATAAAGCCCTTGTTTATCCACAAGGAGAAGAGCCACAAATCATCTTGGTTGAGGATGACAAGTTCAAAGTATACCCATATGCGACATATAAAAGTTGGAAAGAAATGCATGGATCGCTTGCGAATTAACGAAACCCCGTTACGATGGCGGGGCTATTCTATCTGTTATTTTTGGGATTCTATCAGCTTCTCTAAACGATCTAGTCGGTTTATTGGTTGCTGAAAATAAATAAAATCCATGCCTGTTTGATTAAATTGCTTTTTTCGCAACCCTGCACTGGTAGCTTTCTCCACCATGCTGATTGACAAAGTAGCTCACGGCACCACCAGTAAGTCGGTTGATGGCTACGTTCTGCATAGTGCGCCATTCGTCCCCACGAGACCACTCTATGCGATATTGTATTTGTTCATCTGTGACTACGGGATTAACTACACGGAAATGGGTTGAATCCCGACCTTGTGGTTCCCCATCTTCCCAAACAACGACAAGGCCAGTCCATTTCGCGCTTTTACCGTTTTTAACGCAATTTGTACCGGAAAATTCTAGCCACCCTTTGACATAAAAGCAAAGAGTGTTCGGATCTGATAAATAAATTGAAGGCCAGATGGATGTAATGGTGTTACCTGAAGATTTATTTTCACAAATAATAGGAGATGCAGAAAAGGCCATCATGGGTATTGATAATACTAATGCTGTAAAACTTTTTAAATATTTCATCGGCTTCACTCCGTTAATGAATTATTCATTACTTTGAATGAAACACAATTAATGAGCAATGATTAACATTATTACGTTACTGAATTTATCTACAGTAAGCCGTCCTTGGCTTGGGCTGTAACGGGGTTGTTTTTTGCCTATCACAGGCAGCTTAAAAGGTTACCCCAAGCCAGGGATGGCAAATCTGAAACATTTTGATACATCACAGAACAATAAGAATACAATTTTGGTTGTTAAATTTGTTGAACTAGCGGTTCAATCGAACTATTATCACCATAGCGATATCGCAATTTGATAACTGCTAAATATCTATTCACTTCAATTTCATAATGTTAGGGGGCTATATGAGAACTGAGCATACCAGATCTGTACAGACTATTAGCCACTCAACAGAAGTTATCAATTCTTTTTTTGATGAACCATCACAGAGGGTGTTTTCTGTTAGACGCTTAAGCTGTAGAGTTGATATTAACCGTCAATTGTTTATCGTTACTGTTGAAAATGCGGACAATTCAAGCAAGTTCCGAGTGCTCCCATATGCCGAGCTTACAGTTTGTAAAGACAAAGTAAGATACCTTGTAAATCCGGCATATCAATATCCTGAGCTGGGCGATAGATTGTCTTCAATAAATACCAGTATTGAAAAAACTGTTTGTGATTTCATTCAAAAATATAGCCCTGTTGCTAGTGTGTAGTTGAGATAAAGATGGCCCCTGACCTGAACAATGCATACATTAAAGATTTAAGTAAAAAACCTGACTGTATAAAAGAAGAGATTGTAGAAAAGTTCTATCACTTATCAAAGGATGGTGATTTATTAGAGGTAACGGAGTACCTCTTAAGTGGTAGCGAGTATCATTACTATATAGGGATTACTCGATTAGGGTGCTTCACAGAGGATTATTATAGGTCTCGGTCTCTTGAGATGCTTGATAGTGGTTACAGTGAACAAGAAATTATTCAACATTTAATAGATCTTGATATGCACGATCCTGATGAGGATGAGTTAATAGGTCGTATTGCATACAATGATTTTAATTTTTATGACTGCGGTATAAAAAAGACAGGCAAGCAGATTAAGGGGGCGTTTATTTCGCCAGATTATCAGGCTGCGGGTCTGGGGCGTTCAATATACAGAAGGCTAGTCTTAAAGCACGATCATATTATTTGCGATAATATCCAAAGTGTTGCTGGTGGTACATTGTGGGCGAGCGGGATAATAGCATTAGCTGATGTTGGGGTGTATGACACCATACGACATAAATTTGTCGATGTGCTGACAGAAGGTGGAATTGGGATTAATGGCATTAAGCCCTGGAGCGCTACATATCTTTCTATGAGTGAGTTTTCTCGATGGGAACTGAACTCGATATCTCATGAGTGCTGCAATCATATCGTTAACATTATAAGCAAAGATAAATTATACAATTAAACCCGCCTCTCGCGGGTTTTTCATTTCTAGGCCGGTTTTTATGAGCTATCCTCAAATACACTCATAGAGTTAGCACAAAAATCCGGTTATCTCATCATTCATAAAGAAAACCTGTTGAGCATGGAAAACAGTTGGAAGTACTAACTCAAAAGCCAAGGATGGCACTGTAAATAAATTCAGTTGTGTTCTTTTATTAGTCAGTTTAATGTATAGCTATGACTGAGGTAATCAATATGACGCAACAATACAAAAGTGAAGCAGAGTTGTTGGAAGCATTAAAGGCGATAACGCCAGATATGTTTGCTGATTTTTTGAATGAAAAGCTAAAATCATCGATAACTTGTGCTATTTGTCATCAAACAGACATTGCCATTCCTCAGACTACACCTATTATCGTGTCAGAAGAAGGTGAGGATGTAGAGCAGTCATTGCCCTCTTTTCTTGTACCTATTAGGATCAATCACGTCGGGATGAGACCACAAGTAGACCCTGATAACTACCATTTCAGGATAGCATGTATAAACTGTGGGTATGAATTTTTCTTCTCAGCTCGTGTCATCACAGAATGGGTGAATAAAAAGCAAGGGGAGAAATAGACATGCTTGTTAGTAGAAGGGAGTCAAATGTAGTTTATACTAACCGATGGAGCGCGTTATCGCGGAAAAATGCCGGTTATGATGGCGGCGGTGGAGGTGATGATATGTTAGAAGCTCGTGTGGCGCGGCTTGAGTCAGATGTTGAACACATCAAAAAATCTATAGACGAGGTGAAAGCTGACGTACGGGAAATGAAAAAAGATACACGCACAGATTTTAAGGAAATGAAAAGTGATGCGCGTACAGACTTCCGCCTGTTATTTGGCGCGATAATTGCTGTGGCTCTTGGGCTGGCTGGCTTAATGGCTAAAGGATTTCACTGGATTTAATTTAACAACCCTATTTATTTACTAAGCCGCTTAAGTGCGGTTTTTTTGTATCTGAAATAACCACAAGGTGGTGATATGCCATTGATTAAAGATGCTATTTCCGCCTTCTTGGGACAGGGCCAAGAATGGAAGTGGTTGGAACATTTACACCCGGCGTCATTCCGGGGTGTGCCCTTTGCCGTAGTGCCAGGTGAAAGTGTCTTCGGCAGACGTCAAGCAGTGCATGAATACCCCTATAGAGACACGGCTTGGATTGAAGACCTTGGGCGCAGCAGCCGAAAAATTACTCTTCGTGGTTTTATTATTCAAGACAGTAAAGTGTATTCCGCGCCGGACGTGATCACACAACGTAATAATCTGGTTGCAGCGTGTGAGGAAGGGGTGAGCGGTACGTTAATACACCCCACGCTTGGGGAGCTAACAGTTAGTGTCACTGAGTCAGGCTTGCGAGTGAATGAAAGTGCGGATAATGGCCGGGTGTTTGAGTTTACTTTGACCGTTATTGAGTCCGGCCTGAAAGTCTTTGCGATTACAAATAGCACTGCGGCAGACAGTAAAGTGAATACCAATTGGCTCAGAACGGCCACGACGACCGCTGCTAAATTCATCTCTATGGTAAAAGGCGAGATCCGCACGGTCACACAAGCCGTTAAAACCATCAAACAGATAGTTAATCATTGGACAAACATGGTTCAATCGTCAATTGATGAAGTGACCAATCTCAGTGACATGTTGAATTCCACGTTCGGTAGTAAGCGATACGGACGTTACAGCAGAGGCAAGATTGGCGGTTCGGTATCAGGGGCAACCGGTGTTGCACTGCGAAATAATGACAGTGAAAACTATAAAAATGTGGTCAATGAAAAAATGGCTTCAGCTGTGATGGGGCGAGAAGCCATATCGGAAGCCTTCTCACAGCTCAACAATGCTAACTCCATTGAGGGATTAGCTAGTGGAGTGCAGTTAGTTAACCTCAGCTTCGTTTAAAGATAGCGATCTCATTATCCCGTAGATTCAAGCTCGGTTTTTTAGGCTGGAATGTATAAGCAATAAGACCGGCAGCAACTTCTAACAAAAA
>NZ_JBEJZY010000095.1:0-4755 GCF_040256935.1 Photorhabdus viridis | reverse complement strand
AAATGGATTATTAGGTTACAGGCTAGAGCCAGATAATCAGCGATTATATCGGTATATTAATGCTGATCTGCTTGTTGGCTTAAAACAGCAAGGGATAGAAACGATGAATTACAGAGAAGTAGCTCTTGAAGTCTTGGGGGATATGAATACCATTTATGGACAATATAGATCATATTGAGGACAGAATAGAATGGTTGACTATTTATATATTATTTTTTCTTTACTTGCACTTTATCCTCTATACTTTGCTTTTAAGAAACTTTTAATTCCTTATGATGTTTATATTAATTTATTAGCTATATTACTTATGATGGCATCTGATCTTTTTCATTTACATGTTTTTCATACCGGAAGCATTCCATTTTTTGGCGTGTCTACTTCATATGATTATTTTATAATTTATAGTTCTATTACACTAGCCATATTATGTAATATTACATTTATGATCGCACACAGCAGACATTATAGGAAAAACAAATGGTGAATTTATAAATTAATGATCAACAATCAGCTATACTAAGGATATAAGCAATGTTTTATCTCTACATTTTATTTTATTTGATTATGATGATTCCTTTGTATTTTTTCAAAGTAGCTTCTACAAGCCAATAATGATTACTGCAATTTTTCCGCTGGAATTAGTTGTACTTCCTGAAAATTTTAGAAATTAATAACAGTTCCTACGTCCATTAAATAAGGAAAGAAAAAACAAAAAAACCTGAGTATCAGTTTAATAAAAATAAAAAAACTCTCGGAACAGGAATCACTGTACAGGCTTACCATCTCTTTAATATAGTTCTCTTTTTACCTATATGCCCCTTTTTTAATGATCGTAAATGCCTTTTTATCTGTCATTAATTCAGCTATCCGCCAGTTAAGGATTTTAAATACATTTTCGACAATATTATCCTTCCATCCACTTTACATTTACCTAGTCTGCTATGAACATTTAAAAGCTTTAATACAGAGAGATTAAAGATTTTATAGCACAGATAAGACATTGGGGTACAAAATACCCTCAGCTGCTCGCACTACTATATCTTGAAAGAGCTTTGAGCCAGAGGTATCGAGTTAATAATAATGCTCCTGACGCATACACAAATGCCATAGCCAACGTGTCGAAATTAAGAATACCCAAGGCCGCTTGCACAGGTACATTACTTACGAAAGCAACCGGTAATATAAAACTCAGCACAAACCGCATAGCACCAGGATAAGCACTAACGGGAAACCGGCCCATATCCATCAGAGAATAACAAATGATCCACACATCAGAAACTTTAGTGAACCAAAAGGCAATAAGGTTTGAGCACATAAACAGAGAATAAAAAACGCATGCACCCAATAATAATGTTAAGTTGAATTGCATGAAGTTCGAAAATATCAAAGCATCCTGTTGAAACATCGCGAACAGCACAACAATATAACCAACGATAAAATTCGCACTGTCCCACACATTAAAACGATGAAATGTAATAAAGAACTGATGATCAACTGGACGAATAAGCATAAAATCTAAGTCACCTCTCCTAATATATTCCGAGAGAGAATGGATACTTGGAAACAACCAACTATCAATTAATGACTCCACAATGAGAGTCACACCCAGCAGAGCAACCATTTGATTGAAACTCCATCCCCCAACTTGGGATACTTGACCGAAGAATCCAGTCAAAACAAGTAAAGCCAACAGGCAGGCAAGGAAAGAATTGATCAAATTAACCAAAGCATTGAGTCGAAATTCAAGTTCTAAAACGAAAGAATTTCTTATCAAGACCAATAATAGTAAACCGTACCGCATTTAGTTAAGCTCCTGAAGCCGTATATTTTTTTAATCCTATCGACCATAGCAAAGTACGAATTAACATGAGTACTATAACCCAGAATAACTGTATCAAGAAACCAGTCAATAATTCGTCATGATTTAGTTTCCCTAATATTATTTGCACCGGGAAATCCATTGCCGATGCAAAAGGCAAGACTTTCAATAACCCTGCGATACTAGGCGGATATAAATCAAGAGGAATGAGTGATCCCCCAAGTATCGTATAAAGCGCCCAAAGCAATGGGTCAAATGCCATTGCGTTATTAATCCAAAAGGCCAGCAAACCCAGACAATAATAAAGATGAAAAATGATAATCCAGGCAAGCATGAGTGAAGGTAAAAAAACCAAAAAGTTCCAGACATCTAAGCGTTGTAAATTACCAGTCAAAACGACACCAGAAATAAAAACCACTAATATAATCGGTCCTCGAACAATCATCTGTCCCACATGATCCGCAATATAACAATAGAGGGGAGACACAGGGCGCAGCAGTAGCATAGAAAGTTCACCTCGGCGAATATCACGATCCAAGCGCTGCATTACCCAAATGGACGTTAATTGACGCACCAAGTAAATGGAAAGGAAATAAACCGCGAAATCGCTGGGTGTATAACCGCCGATGGCACCTCCATCTGCCAGATTAAACCAAACTAACATCACAGAGATAGGCATCACACCACCTATCATCCAAACCATCGACTGTGCTCGATATGCAATAGCCTGAGAGAAAGATTGACCAATGAGCACCCTCCATAACTGTAGGGTCCGCTTAAAACATTTGAACATTAGGCTCACCACTTGAAGATAAATATCCCGCTAGCACACGATCTATCGGCTCATCATGGATCGAGATATCAAGAACGACCTGTTCCGACATCAACCTTGCCATTGCAGAAGATAAAGCGTCACGCTCTACCACTAGTTCAATATCGTGGCCATCATAGAACAGCAAGCCAGGTAACAAACTCAGCTCTGGATTGATCGGACCTGAAAGACTAGCCTTTATAATCTTTTTGGGAGAACGCTTTGCAATTAAATGCGCGAGCTGTCCATCGTAGACGATCTCTCCCGAATTGATGATAATGACACGTCGTGCAAGTGCTTCCACATCCGCCATGTAATGAGAAGTTAGGAGAATTGTTGCTTTGTGTGTCTGATTATAGTGCAAGATAAATTCACGGACGACGCGCTGCATATTAGCATCTAACCCAATTGTGGGTTCATCAAGAAACAAAACCCTTGGCTTATGTAGCAATGATAAAGCTAATTCGCATTTCATACGCTCACCAAGGGACAAATTACGAACCGGCCTGTTAATTACCGAACGAATAGCAAGTAATTCAACCAGTTCATCGCGGCATCTGGAAAATTCATTATCTTCGAGATCATAGATAACCTTATTAAGTATGAAGGAATCATTAGGTGTAAGATCCCAAGCTAGTTGCTGTTTCTGCCCAGCCACAAATGATATTGACTTTAAATATCTGTTCCTACGTTCATAAGGAATATGCCCTAAAACACTGACATCGCCTAAAGAGGGCTGAATGATACCCGCCAACATTTTCATGGTAGTGGTTTTCCCAGCCCCATTCGCTCCAAGAAAACCCACAATTTCTCCTTCTTCAATAGAAAAATTAATCGCCTTTACCGCTTGTACAACCGCATAGTCCCTTTTAATAAATGACTTTAAACTGCCCAACAGACCAGGATTTTTTGTGTAAATACGGTAAGATTTGCTCAAATTTCTTACTTGAATAATGCTCATAGAAATCCGCTAATTAAATTCCAAGACTAACTTTTAGCCATTCATACTAATCGCGCACTCTCACCTTGTGCTACCCTGAGTCCATAGAGGTTGGAAAACATCATCAGATGCATACCTATGTATAAAACCAACATTAATTTTTATCGCCAATTTTTCCCCTGACAAAAAGCGCTGACTGATTGAAGTTAAGGCCATAATCCAAACTTTGCACAACGGCACAATGGTAAATTCCTAATTGACTTAGATCACCATGCTCCTTAGATGGCGATGCAGAATCCGAGAGGGAACCAACGAAACGTATATCGTATAGATTCTTTGTAAGAGGCTAGCGAACACTCAATACCACTGAAATTATCCAGCATGCCATTAAATTCAGTATGAATATGAGCGTCAAATACATTAACATCAAATTCTCTCATCAAGCCCTCAACTGTCTAATTTGATTGAATTGCAGACCAGTAACCACCTGTTAATGTCGAAGACATATAACACCCATCACTGGCGATATGACAGTTGGCCTTTGCAATAGCCATACCAAAGCGACTTTAGTACAACTCGAGGTCATCCCGTTTAGCATACAACTTCAACCAGCGACCAATAATTATCTCTGATCCCTGTGCTCCTTCATTACCATCTGGCAAATAAATTGGATAACAATCAGCAGAGTCAAGGAAGTTACCTCCTTGCTCGGTGAATACGTTAAGTATTTCGTGCGCACCTTTCTCATCCATTGCTAACATAAGCTCAATCCTTCACAAGATGAGCTTTGTTGTAACCCGCACCATCCACAATAAGATGAATTTTTTGATGATAGTTAGGATAAAACCTTCTTATTTCATTGAAAATTTCATATGTATTATTTGATTTACAAATGACTGTCTTATTACAACATGAATTTTTTATATATCTGTTAATAGTACTAAACTTACCAAACATCTAAACGAATTAAAGAAGTAATTTTATAGAAAATACTTACATCCTAATTTCTTCGAAAAACAGAGATGCATTCAGGAAATAATAGAAGAACTGTTACTTATATTCCCAGACTAACTGCTCCTGCGTCTAAAACACGCTTAAGAAAATATCCTTATAGGCAAAAATAAATATTGACTTATGATTTGCATGGTATATTTTTAGTACATCGCACTATATTAAGTTAAGCTT
>NZ_JBEJZY010000094.1:0-5126 GCF_040256935.1 Photorhabdus viridis | reverse complement strand
AAAGAGCTTTGACTTCCGGCAAAACCTGCGTTATGCAGGGCAATATTTTGACAAAGAGACCGGGCTGCATTTTAATACGTATCGGTATTATGCGCCGGAGATAGGCCGGTTTATTACGCCTGACCCGATAGGATTAGCAGGGGGATTAAACTTATATACTTACGCGCCTAACCCAATGAGTTGGATCGATCCGTGGGGGTTATCAACAGGTCGTACAGGTAAACAAGCAAGACTGAAAAGTATTGGGCAAGACCCCAAACAGCCGCAGCATATTAGGGGGTGGGTACAACAAGAACAGAATTCTATAGCCAGAGGCCAAAGGACTAATATTCGAAATCCACCTGGTTATCAATTAGCTCATTGGCGTGGTTACGAAGCTTCTAAAGGCTATGGTTATGAATATTCTGACCCTCAACATATAGACCTTCATAAGAGACAACATAAATATGATGCTCATGGCCGTAAAAATAAGCTAGGTGCAAGTGGTAAATGTTAGGAAAAATTATGAAATTGTCAGATAAAGAAATAGAGGTCATGTCAAAGAAAGGTCATAAAGACCGATATGTTTATTTTATTAAAAGAGTTGTGGACAATGAAGCTGCTTGGATTCTGGATGATGAAGGTTTTGCTTTAACTAGTGATGATATCGGTAATGATATTCTCCCATTATGGCCTGCTCGTGAATACGCAGAGGCTTGCGCTAACGGAGATTGGGATGGCTATAATCCTAAGAAAATTGACTTAGAATATATACTCGATGAATTGTTACCTGATTTATCCAAAGATCAAATTAAGCTTGGTATTTTTATGGTTCCATCAATAACGGATACCCCTATCATTGCTGCGGATAGTTTATTAGTAGATCTACAGAATGAATGTGAAAAATATAATTGATTACTTTTTATAACTAAAAAACCGGAAAATCTCTGTGATCTTCCGGCCTTCTTGTGATCTACCGAGGCGCATACCCACGGTAAGCCAGAGCAGATTGAAGCTTAGAAATCGCATCTTTGATCTGATACGCTTCCTCGTCATTCACGGCACAGGCCCGTATCTCAGACCAGCACAGCCGCTTAACCAGTTGAGCTAAGGCCAGTGCTTCAATGTGGGTTAACTGAATGTCCTGCAAATGCTCAATCACCACTTTCATTTTATCCTCTCCCTTAGCCCGCGTTGTATTCAGCCAGCATCTCCCGCATCCGCAGCTTAATCTCATTAAGTTGGCTTTGCTGCTGCCGGTACTGCTGATAGTGTTGTGTGGCTTCACTGTCAGGAATAAGCACCAGACAGCCATCCATCACCTTCACCGTAATCTGGCCGCCAGTATTAAACCCCGCCTGTCTCAGCCACTGCCCCTTCAGATGTATCGCCGGTGTGGCGTTGTTGACCTTATTCCCGTTCGGCACATAGCCCACCGTGTAATAACGTTCTGTTTTCGCGGCTTTATTTACCGCCGCTTCTGCTTTAGAATGCGCCTTAGCCATAGTCACTACTCCTATTAGTTGCTGTGGTGAGCGGCTGTTACAGGGGCCAACCTGTCTCAGTCGCGCTATCTTTCTGTTTAATCTCTGTTGTTACCAATTACCGTATCCAGCATCTCCGAAACAAACTTCTGTCTGGCTTTCGGCAACTGACTGATAATCTCAATTTGTTGTTCCAGTCGTGAATTTGGCCCCCGTTTGCCCGTCCTTCTGACGACCGGTAAACCCAGAAGCTCATCCAGTGAAAGATTAAGTATCTGAGCTAATAGCGGTAAAAGCGCGGCGGATACTTTTAATCGGCCACCCTCATAATGCGCCATCGTCTGCTGTGCAATCCCCAGTTGCTCCGCCAGTTGCTGCTGTGTCAGTTGTTGCTCTTTACGCGCCAGCGCAATCCGGGCGCCTAACTCTTTAAAGAACTGTTCATCCTTCGTATTCATGGCCTGTATCTGTCGTTGCGTTAATGTTGCCATGAGGATACTCCCTGTTTTTAATATTGCAGTTGACAATACTCCATATTAGAGTACTCTGCAACAGAGTTATTTTTACTCTTTGCGTCTTGACATGTTTTTGAAGGAACAAATTTATGGCCCGCATTCCCGAAACCGAATTACAGCACCTGAAAGCCGCCGTCTCCTTAGTGGCCGTCGTTGAGCAACAGGGGCGAAAGCTGGTTAAACACGGTAAAGATTACGTACTGCTGTGCCCGTTCCATCAGGAGAAAACCCCGTCAATGGTGCTCAGTCCTAAAAAGAACCTCTATCACTGCTTCGGCTGTGATGCCGGCGGCTCAGTGCTCGACTGGGTGATGAAAACCGAGGGCTTAAGTCTGCGCCGGGCGGTGGAACGGTTACGCGGGGAACTGGGGGATAACCCGTCGGTGGTGCCATTGGTGCAACCGGATGAACCGGCCATGCTGACCGAAGACGAAGCCGGTCGGCAGGCGTTGCTGCATCGGGTAACCGAGTTCTACCATCATACGCTGTTGAACGCCCCCGAAGCGCTGGCCTATCTGGAAAAACGCCGGCTCAACCATCCGGAATTAGTCGCCCAGTTTAAACCGGGCTTTGCCAACCGGACGCTGGCCTATCGTTTGCCCCCCGGGAAACTCAAAGCCGGCGCTGATATCCGGGCCCGGTTACAGGCGATTGGCATCATGCGTGAGTCCGGGCATGAACACTTTGCCGGCTCGCTGGTGATACCGGTCATCGACAAACAAGGGCAGGTGCATGAGCTGTACGGGCGAAAAATCACCGACCGGCTGCGCGCCGGCACGCCGATGCATCTGTATCTGCCCGGCCCCCATGCCGGTGTGTGGAATGAAGCGGCACTGGTCAGTTCAGGCGTGGTCATCCTGTGCGAATCGCTCATCGACGCCCTGTCATTCTGGGTGGCCGGTTATCGCCACGTCACCGCCGCCTATGGGGTGCATGGCTTCACCGATGCGATGCGACAGGCGTTCCGGCAGCATGGCGTTAAACAGGTGTTGATTGCCTTCGATAATGACGCCGCCGGGAATGAGGCGGCGGTGAAACTGGCTTCTTCATTAGCCTCTGATGGCGTGGTCACTTTCCGGGTGGTGTTCCCCGAGGGCATGGATGCCAACGGCTATCTGTGTCAGGTGGCCGAGCCGGAACGGGCCTTCGGGCTGTTACTTGACGGGGCGGTGCCAATGCAGGCGCCGGACACAGCCACTGAGTCGGCGGCAGAACCGACCTCTCCGCCGGCCTTAACCGCGGCACAGCCGGCTATGCCCGGTGTGGTGTGGGAAAAAGGCGCCCACGGAGCAGTGCGGGTTACACTGGGTGCGCTGTGCTGGCAGGTGCGCGGGCTGACTCAGGTGAAACCAGGTTCGGCGGTGATGAAAGTCAATGTTCAGGTCGTTGATACCGACAGCGGCGTGATGTTCGCGGACAGCGTGGACATGATGAACGCCCGCAGCCGGGGCGGGTATGCGCGACTGGCCGCCACCGAACTGGGGCTGGCCGAAGGCGACTTACGGCGTTCACTGGGGCAGCTGTTACTGGTGCTGGAGCAGTGTCAACAGGCCGGTGTTGGTGAACAAACCGAAACCCCACCGGTTCCCGAACTGAGTGAGGACCAGCGGGCTGCGGCGCTGGCGCTGCTGCAAGACCCGAAACTGAGTGAGCGCATCACCGCTGATTTAGCCGCCTGTGGCGTGGTGGGCGAATCCACTAACCTGCTGGCCGGTTACTTAGCCGCCGTCAGTCGCAAGCTGGACCGTCCGCTGGCCGTGCTGATACAAAGCAGTTCGGCGGCAGGGAAAAGCAGCTTAATGGATGCGGTCCTCAATCTGATACCGGAAGAGGAACGGCTGCAATACAGCGCCATGACCGGCCAGAGTCTGTTCTATCTGGGGGAAACCAATCTCCAGCATAAAATCTTAGCCATTGCCGAAGAGGAAGGGGTACGGCAGGCCGCCTATGCGCTTAAGCTGTTGCAAAGCGACGGCGAACTGACCATTGCCAGCACCGGTAAAGACGATGCCAGCGGTAATCTGGTGACCAAACAGTACAGGGTGAAAGGGCCGGTGATGCTGATGCTCACCACCACCGCGATTGATGTCGATGAAGAGCTGTTAAACCGCTGTCTGGTGCTGACGGTGAACGAATCGCGGGAACAGACCGAAGCTATCCACGCCTTGCAGCGCTATAAGCAAACCCTCGAAGGCTTACTGGCCGAAAATGAGAAGACCTATATCACCGAACTGCATCAAAACGCCCAACGGCTGCTACGCCCGCTCAATGTGGTCAACCCTTATGCCTCACAGTTAACGTTCATGAGCGATAAAACCCGCACCCGACGCGACCACATGAAATATCTCACGCTGATACAAAGTATCGCCCTGCTGCATCAGCACCAGCGCGAGGTGAAGACAGCGGAACACCGGGGCAAACGGCTTGAATATATCGAGGTGACCAAAGACGATATTCGCTTAGCAAACCGGCTGGCCCACGAGATATTAGGCCGCACGCTGGACGAAATGCCGCCCCAGACCCGGAAACTGTTGCTGCTGATACAGCAAATGGTGAAAGAGAGCATGGCAGAGCAACAACGCCCAGTGAACGCTATCCGCTTTACCCGCCGGGATATCCGCCGTTATACCCAGTGGAGCGATAACCAGTTAAAAGTCCATTGTCAGCGACTGGCCGACATGGAATACCTGTTAGTCCACGGCGGCAATCGCGGCCACTTGTTGCAATATGAACTACTGTGGAACGGGGACAGCGCAGAAGAAGCCCACCTGTGCGGCCTGATTGACCTGACAGAGCCGGAAAAACCGGTAAACCCCTGAATATGACTCACGTAAGTTGGACTGAATGAACCGCAAGTTGCCACCAAGTTGGGGTTAAGTTGGGCCCAAGTTGGAGGGCGGGAAACCGGCCTCAGGCCGCAGCAATACCGGGCGGAACGGTCCGCAAGTTGGGAGAGCCTGAAAAGGACTGTTCCGGCAATATAAAAATCAAGTCATCGTACCGTAGTGATTTTTACCGATAACAACAACACGCTATGTTCCCTACAGGAAATTACATCATGTCATTATCTGCTAAACATCAATCGGCACCCCTCGGGCTGACCCTGCGCCAGCATCTTGCGGCGTATCTGGATAACCTGCTGTTGCAG
>NZ_JBEJZY010000093.1:0-5213 GCF_040256935.1 Photorhabdus viridis | reverse complement strand
GCGCGGTGGTCCCACCTGACCCCATGCCGAACTCAGCAGTGAAACGCCGTAGCGCCGATGGTAGTGTGGGGTCTCCCCATGTGAGAGTAGGGAACTGCCAGGCTTTAATTTTTTGGGGTTTGCGTTAATATATTGATTGCGAGCCACTATTGCTGATATGGCTCAGTTGGTAGAGCACACCCTTGGTAAGGGTGAGGTCCCCAGTTCGAATCTGGGTATCAGCACCATGATAATATATAAAGAATTTGTCTGGCGGCGATAGCGCGGTGGTCCCACCTGACCCCATGCCGAACTCAGCAGTGAAACGCCGTAGCGCCGATGGTAGTGTGGGGCCTCCCCATGTGAGAGTAGGGAACTGCCAGACTTTATTTTAAGACGAAAAGGCCACCCAAAAGGGTGGCCTTTTTGCATTTAGAGAAAAAACTAACTTTGTTTTCCAACTGTTTTCCATGTCTATAGGCTGATAAACTACTTATTAAATAGCTTTATTGAGTATTGAGTAAATGCTTTCCCTTAAAGAGTTTAATACTTTTGGGTTATCTGCCCGTGCTAAATGTTTAGATATAGCTGAGTCTGCTGAATCTTTATTAGCTTTATGGCAGAAAGCCAAAAGCCAAAAACAACCTGTACTGCTGCTTGGTGGGGGTAGTAATGTCTTATTTACTAAAGATTTTGAAGGAGCTGTGATTCTGAATAGAATCATGGGGATTCAATACCAGGAAACTGATGAATCATGGCATCTACATGTAGGAGCGGGAGAAAATTGGCACGAATTAGTCTGTTATTCTCTTAAAAATCAGATTTATGGGTTAGAGAATCTGGCGTTAATTCCAGGTTGTGCTGGTGCGGCGCCGATTCAAAATATTGGCGCATATGGTATTGAATTTAGAGATGTATGTGAGTACGTAGATGTCCTGAATCTGGAAACTGGAGAACAAACGCGTCTTAGTGTTGATGAATGCCGGTTTGGGTATCGAGATAGTGTTTTCAAGCATAAATATCAAGAAAATTATTTTATTGTCTCTGTAGGCTTGCTGTTGAAGAAGAATTGGCAGCCGATGTTGAGTTATGGTGATTTGACTAGATTGTCGAGAGGTAGTGTAACTCCTCAGCAGATCTTTGATTCAGTATGTACAATGCGCACTAGTAAATTACCTAATCCTGCAATAACAGGAAACGCAGGGAGTTTTTTTAAAAATCCAATTGTCAGTGCGGAAGTTGCGGTAAAAATTAAAGAAAGTTACCCAGATAGCCCCCAGTATCCTCATGCTAATGGGATGTTCAAATTAGCGGCAGGTTGGCTCATTGAACAGTGTAATTTAAAAGGTTATCGCATCGGTGGTGCATCTGTGCATCTCAGGCAAGCTCTAGTATTGATAAATCAGGGAAATGCGACAGGTAAGGATATAATCGCATTGGCTGCCTATATTCGTCAGCAAGTGATAAGTAAGTTTGGTGTATTACTTGAACCTGAGGTGCGTTTTATTGGTTCTAAAGGCGAAATTGATGCTGTGGAATGTATTTCATGAAAGATATAACCGTACCATTACAATTGATTAAAATTTTGTCTGATGGTGAAGTCCATTCTGGCCAGCAACTGGGGCAAGATTTAGGGATGAGTAGGGCTGGAATTAATAAGCATATACAGACAATTCGTGAATGGGGAATTGAACTGGAAACTGTTCCTGGCAAAGGTTATAGCCTCATGGCACCTATGCAGTTACTTGATGAATGCACTATTTTGCAATATTTACCCCAGGATCGTATAGCTGTTTTGCCAGTTATTGATTCGACTAATCAGTATCTACTTGAACGTTTATCTGAGTTAAAGTCAGGGGATGCCTGTGTTGCAGAATACCAGTATGCTGGTAGAGGGAGGCGTGGACGGAAATGGATTTCGCCCTTTGGTAAGAATCTTTACTTATCTATGTATTGGCGTCTTGAACAAGGACCAGCTGCGGCAATCGGATTGAGTCTGGTTGTCGGTATTGTTATTGCTGAAGTATTGCATCGATTTGGCGCTGATAGAATTAGGGTAAAATGGCCAAATGATTTATATCTTGATGACAAAAAGTTAGCCGGAATTTTAGTTGAATTAATAGGAAAAACTGGTGATGCTGCTCAGGTTGTGATTGGTGCAGGTATAAATATTGCGATGGATCATAAGGACGAAGGATCTATTAATCAGCAATGGGTTAATTTACAGCAGACTGGAATTGAAATTGATCGTAATAAATTGGCTGTAGAAATAATACTTGATCTGAGGAAAGCTTTGATGCAGTTTGAAAATGAAGGTTTGTCTTCATTTGTCTCTCGGTGGTTTGAATTGGATAATTTTATGAATAGACCAGTAAAATTAATTATTGGTAGTCAGGAAGTCTATGGCATAGTCAGAGGTATTAATCAGCAAGGTGCTTTGTTACTTGATCAGAATGGTGTAATCACGCCATATATCGGTGGTGAGATTTCTTTGAGAGGTTGTTGAGAACAACCGGAAGAGAGATATCTTCCGGGTTCGGAAACTATTTTTACTTACGTAACCTTACGCTTTCAATAGTGTGATTTGTGCCTTTTGTCATGATTAGGCTTGCTCGTTCTCGCGTTGGTAGAATATTTTGTTGCAAGTTTAAGCCATTGATCTCTTGCCAGATATCAGATGCAATGCTTATGGCCTCTTCTTCTGATAACTTGGAATAACTGTGGAAATAAGAATCTGGATCTGAAAAGGCACCCTGACGAAATTTTAGGAACCGACTGATATACCAGCTTTGGAGTAATTTTTCTGGTGCATCGACGTAGATAGAGAAGTCGACAAAATCAGAGACAAATACATGGTGCGGGTCATGGGGATAATCCATACCGCTTTGTAATACATTAAGACCTTCCAGAATCAAAATATCTGGTTGTTCAATGAACTTTTGTTCATTTGGTACGATATCGTAGGTAAGGTGAGAGTAAACTGGTGCAGATACTTGTTTGGAGCCTGATTTAATATCAGATACAAATTTTACTAGGCCATGCATATCATATGATTGTGGGAACCCTTTCTTTTTCATCAATCCACGTTCATTTAGCACGCTGTTAGAATGTAGAAAGCCATCTGTAGTAATTAATTCTACACTTCTGTGTTCAGGCCAACGACTCAGTAGTGCTTGTAATAGACGTGCGGTAGTACTTTTGCCAACAGCAACACTGCCAGCAATGCCTATGACATAAGGGATCTTTTGTCCATCAGTGCCTAGGAATTGTTCGAGCACTGCTTGGCGACGTAAATTTGAGCTGATATAAAAATTAAGCAAACGAGATAAAGGAAGGTAAATCTCAACAACTTCTTCTAAAGAAATTTCTTCATTGATCCCTTTTAAATCAATTAATTCTTCTTTTGTTAATGTCAGTGGAACTGAATCACGTAAGGTTGCCCATTGTTCACGATTGAATTGCAAATATGGAGTAGCCAAAAAAGGTTCTTTTTTATTCATAAACCAACATCTGCCTGTTTGTGCAGGTTGAACAGGTTGTAATAAACAACCTGCACCCGACAAAAAATAAATCGCATCATATCGACTGAGGAGCAACAGGCGTAGGCTTTTTTGTATTTTTGGCGGTTTTTTTTGATAAGAAATGCAGAATTGTAAAAAATTGAGTTGCTTTACTTACTGCTAGCTTAGGTTGTTTGTTTAATAATGGAAATTTAACTGACGGCAAATGAAGTAATTTATCGAGTTTCATAGAAGATTATAATCAGTTCCTTAATAGTTATAAATAATTTTTTGTTTGTTATTTGATCTGAATCTATTGAAAAAAGCAGCTGATTAGATAAGAATGAGTATTTTATGACCGAATGATCAGGTTGAGGCAATTTTTTTGTTGCATAGAGTGTTCACACTGCCTAGAATGCGCAGCACTTGATGCCGGCATAGCTCAGTTGGTAGAGCAACTGACTTGTAATCAGTAGGTCCCGAGTTCGACTCTTGGTGCCGGCACCATTAAAAATTTGGATAGGGTGGGGTTCCCGAGCGGCCAAAGGGAGCAGACTGTAAATCTGCCGTCACAGACTTCGAAGGTTCGAATCCTTCCCCCACCACCAAACATTCAGATTTAGTCTTGAGTGTTCTGCTCGAGTAGCTACTCCAAGCAAAGCACATTGAGATACATGTACAGCTGATTAAAGTCAGGTAGCCGAGTTCAATGCGGGCATCGTATAATGGCTATTACCTCAGCCTTCCAAGCTGATGATGCGGGTTCGATTCCCGCTGCCCGCTCCAAGATGTGCTGATATAGCTCAGTTGGTAGAGCACACCCTTGGTAAGGGTGAGGTCGGCAGTTCGAATCTGCCTATCAGCACCACTTCCTTATGTTCTTGTCTCCTGGTTTTCGTCCTGTAAGCAATATTCAACAAGCAACAGCTTGGTTGATGTGGTGAAACTACCGATTCCGTGTCTTAGAGGGACAATCTAATGTCTAAAGAAAAGTTTGAACGTAAAAAACCGCACGTTAACGTTGGTACTATCGGCCACGTTGACCATGGTAAAACTACCCTGACTGCTGCTATCACTACTGTACTGGCTAAAACCTACGGTGGTAACGCTCGTGCATTCGACCAGATCGATAACGCGCCGGAAGAAAAAGCGCGTGGTATCACCATCTCTACTTCTCACGTAGAATACGATACCCCAAGCCGTCACTATGCACACGTTGACTGCCCAGGCCACGCCGACTACGTGAAAAACATGATCACCGGCGCTGCCCAGATGGACGGCGCGATCCTGGTAGTTGCCGCAACAGACGGTCCAATGCCACAGACGCGTGAGCACATCCTGTTAGGCCGCCAGGTAGGCGTTCCTTACATCATCGTGTTCCTGAACAAATGTGACATGGTAGACGACGAAGAGCTGCTGGAACTGGTTGAGATGGAAGTGCGCGAGCTGCTGTCTCAGTACGATTTCCCAGGCGACGACACGCCAGTAATCCGTGGTTCTGCTCTGAAAGCACTGGAAGGTGATGCAGAGTGGGAAGCAAAAATCATCGAACTGGCAGAAGCTCTAGACAGCTACATCCCAGAACCAGAGCGTGCTATTGACCAGCCATTCCTGCTGCCAATTGAAGACGTATTCTCTATTTCAGGCCGTGGTACTGTAGTTACCGGTCGTGTAGAGCGCGGTATCGTAAAAGTGGGTGAAGAAGTTGAAATCGTGGGTATCAAAGATACAGCG
>NZ_JBEJZY010000092.1:0-5253 GCF_040256935.1 Photorhabdus viridis | reverse complement strand
GTTTCGGTCAGTTGTGTATAGGCCATAGTGCATTTTCCTTTGGCGAGAAAGATGCCTACTATAGCAACTGACCGCCCTTCTGAAAAATTGCACTTATTAGTCGAATCCGCCACTTAAAAAAATTCTAGTAAAAACCAGGATTCAATTTTTATCTAGCCAAATTCTTCCCTAGAGCTTATTATATATCTTTACGTTACGTAATTTAGAATAAGCTGATATCTCGGTAAAGCAGAGTATTGTGAACAGGTAAGCTCTAAATACCCTTTAGTAACCTAACTATCGATTACGCAAAACATGCTAAAATTACATGGTGTAGTAAACAAGAAATTGATCGATTCACATGCCCAAGATTTTCAGCAGTTGATAAAGTGGTGTGTTGCTCATGACAATGCTCCTGAAAAGCTTTATCACAAAGGAACAGACTACTGGGTATTTCAAACTAATTATTACTCTAAAGGTTCTCAAGTTAGATCAAATGCCGTTAATTTAATGTATTATGATGATTTTGTCTCAATAATTAAGCACTGTAAGGAGCTAGTTGTGATCTGTGTGGCGAATAGGCTCTCAGTGATAGATGTTGACTACGTAATAGAACAAATAAAATATACTGAAAAATATGGAGGAATATCTATATCTTATTGGCCTCTGTTTGGATTAAATCCCTATATTTATGATGATAATGAAATAAAAGCATTTAGATATAGTACTTATGAATTATCCCTTATTAAAGGAGGAATATTATTATGAGAAAAATTATATTTGTAGCTCCAGAATTTCACTCTATCCCTCCTACCTATTCGGCTGCTGTTGAATGGTGGATTTATAATGTAGCAAAAAAATCAAACGTTAAAAATATAATAATCTGTAAAGGTGATCGTAATGAAAGAAAAGTAGAAATAATAAATGAGGCCTCTACTATATATAGAATTCACATTAGTAGCGTTTATAAAAGAGTATTTAAAAAATGGACAGGATTAGATCCATTGCCTTATAGTAAAAGAATAGCCTCAAAAGCTTATAAAATAAGTAAAAAAAGCGACTCAATATTAATAGTTCATAATTCCATTAAATTGTATAACGAAATAAAAAAGTATTATCCGGAAGAATTAATAATTCTTCATATGCATAATAAACAAAACACAGAACATCTTGATTTCAAAACAAAGCTAATCACACCAAGTGTTTTTTTAGCCGATTTTTTTAAAAAAGAAGTTCCCGGTATTAATGTAAAAGTAGTTCCTAATGGTATTAGTAAAAGTATGTATGATTCTAGTGAATGCTGGAATAGAGGAAAGTTTAACTTACAAGATAAAGATATTGTTATTCTTTATGCAGGAAGGTTAGATAAAGGTAAAGGTGTCCTTGAATTAATGGAATCAATAGCCATTTTGAAAAACACAATAAAAAATATAAAATTACTTATTGTAGGCGATTATGAAAATAAGAAAAAAGGAGATCGTGAAGATTATAGAAAAGAAGTCATTGAAAAAGCTAAGAAGATGAATTCATTCTGTGTACTTGCGGGAAATATTCCTCCTAAAAATATGCATAAAATCTATCCACTAGCCAACTTAACAGTAATTCCATCATTAGCAGATGAGGCTTTCTGCATGGTAGCTTTAGAATCAATGGCCAGTGGAACTCCTGTTCTTGTAAGCCCCAGAGGTGGAATAAAAGAATTTGTTATACATAATAAAACGGGTTTCCATTTGAAAGAACCTTTATCTGTTGAAAGTATTTCCTTAGATATTAATGAGACACTAAATGATCCAAATATGAAAATTGTTGCCAATCAAGCTAAATCAATTGCACTTAATAGCTACGATTGGGAAAATATCAGTAATAAACTTTTAGACGTTTTAAATGAATGGTTATAGAATAAAGCCGTCAACTAAGACGGCTATCACTATTAGCTATAACTGACATTAAAAATCCCAGATAAACACCTAATATGTTTAAGTGAACACTTTCGAAATTACCTCTAACGATAAAATACCCAATAAAAGAAATCATTAGCATAATTGAAACTTGTTTTGTGTATTTATTTTTACTTAAAACTAATATTGCCGCCTCTTTTATATATGTAAACACAAGATATAAAAAGGATAGAATCCCAATAATTCCTGATGAAAACCAAACCGTAAGATATATATTATGTGGGCCTAATGAGTTTTTAAATGTCCATTCTTTATGATTAACGACATTATCATTATATACAGAGTTGTATATTTTATTTCCTGCACCATATCCAAAAATAGGATTCTCTAATATTAACGTTAAAGCAGAACCTTGAGTACCATTTTTATATCTATGACTACTGTCTAGTTGCTCCATTTTTGTTAAAAGTAAGGATTTATTATTATCTTTTTCTAATTTCATTATCGATAAAATAGCAGTTCCAAAGATTAATGTGATTATGAATATTTTCCAATCTCTATTTATTAACAAAATAAGTATATACATGGAAAAAACAGCAAGCCAAGCACCTCTAGAAAGGGTTCCGAGTAATATAAATAATACTAAAATAGAAAATAAAATTATACTTAGCAGTCTAAAATAGTTATTGTTTTTAATAAGGTACCAAATAGATAGTAAAACAGGAAAGAAAAATACAATGCCATCCGAAACACTTCTATGATTATAATTAGAAAACGGCATTATATTATCTTTGTAATCCATGAAATATAAATAAATTTCTTTTGAAGTTATTAGAAACAACCCTATAAAAAAAACACACAAGATCGTTTTGTTTATTTTTAGGCTATCTTCTTTATACAACAAAATAAATATTAAAATAGAAACAAGGAATACATCTCTGAAGAATGGAGTCTTCATCTCATTAAAGCTAATCCCAGGATTTTTTGATATAAAAATAGAATAAATTACTGCAAAAGCAAAGAAACACAGTGCAGAAAATATTTTATTCTTTAATGCACCAAGATATATTTTTGGGGTTTTGCATAGATAAAAAATTGATGTTATTAGCATCAATATAAGAAAGAGGCTCTTATATCTAGTAACACCAGTTAGATAGATAAGAGAAACATAACCTCCAACTAAGAAAGTACTCCATGATATGTTCTTCTTTACTAATTCCGCAATCATTGGTAATTCCAAAATGTAGTTTATCGGTATTATTATCTTAATACATAACTCAATAAAAAGACAAAATTTTTATGTATTCTCAAGCAATACATTAACATTTATTTTAAGCTTCATTATCAAATATTTTAATCATCCTACGATTCAAATTTTTAGTACTACAGCTAAGAAACCAAAAATTTACGTTTCTTCTAATGTTCGCAGAACTGAGAAACCGTATGACTTAACGTTTTCCTGACAATATACACTCGGTTAAGAAAAAGAAATACAGCTATAATCATGACTGCCAATGTGGTACATCATAAAATGAAAAAGTGTGCCATGTAAATTAAAAAAACCTGGCACACCGTGTATTTTATCAGGATACGTGATTTATTTTGGCATCTCCGGCCATGTAACATCAGGAGCCAATGAGGTATCTACGCGACTTAGTAATACTAAATATTTTTTCCACCCAAACAACAGCGCCTTTTCTTCTTCTGACACTAATTCAGTATCAACGGCATATTGTAGTAACATAACGGTTTCATTTGCATGTTGATGTAGTGTGATACGCTGCTGCTCTGCCTGATCAATCTGGCTTGCTTTCAGAACAGCTTCATCAGTTACCCATTCTTTACCGGTCCACTTGTCAAAATGTGTATTGGGTTGCTTGAATGTTAGCGTATCGGGTAGCTCACCGATTTCTGTTATCTCAGTCTGAGCACGAGTTTTCGTATCGTAAGCGATTTTTCCGCGATAATCCGGTAAGATTTCCCAACACTTGCTGTCTACACTACGGCATACGGCCTCGTCATCAGAATCGGGAAGTTCCGGGGCATCAGGATAAGCGCCCGCTGATAAGCTGACACCGAGCATTACATACTCGATATCAGAGCTCGTGAATTCTCTCGTTATCTGATTCGAGTGATAAACTTTTATCCAACCTGCCTGAATTGCTAATCCATCTTTACCCAATACGGCTGTTTCATGTTCTAAAGAATATTTTTGTTCTGTCATTATGCTATTCTCACTATGTAGTTAAAGGCGATATTGCGGGGTCTATTTTCATTTGCTGTTGGGACAACACGTGATGCGTTAAACACTAAATTAGTATTAGCTGTTTTTAGATCAGATCTGTGAGTGTCTGCTCGCCACAGCATTGTATCTTTACCCGCAAACACACCCGCTGCTTCTGTCACTGCATCAAATCCAAAGTTACCGCCGAACGAGACATCACCTGTAATATTTCTAATTGCATCTCCTTGCCACGTACCGCACACTCGCCCTGGATCTACTCCTCTGCTATCGTCCCATCCTCGGATAAATTCACCCCTTAAGTCAGGTACTCTACCGGTAGGATAAGCTTCTGCTAACTTCGGATATAATGATTTATCAAATGTTTGGCCGTTGCACGTTAAGTAACCGACAGGCGTATAGCGATGGGGGTATGGAAGTGGAACACCGACGGGAACAATAACATCGTCTTCCGTTAAAATTCTCTTTTTACCTTTAAATTTTCCATCTTCGTCAAATGCATACGTAGAAATGCTGAATGCTTCTGAATAACCCCCATACCCGAAAGAAAGCCCGCGCGCGTGCTGAGAACTATCAACGTCAGGATGAGCTATATGAATTGCTAATGCTCCAAGATTATCAATTCCATTAGGCCTCAAAAATCCCGAACGGCCCAAATGACGTGAATTAGGATCATCATAATAGTTTGCAGTTTTAGCTAATATATAGCCTGATGTTTTTGTATCCGTATTTAACTGAATAAATCGACTGTCAGACTCTGATTTAGAATAATGCTCATTAGCTATTGCAACATAGCCGCTCTTTCTAGGGAAGTGAACAACATTTATATTTGAGGAGTCAGGCTCACGATATCCTATTGCACAAAAAGAGCCTTCTTCATGAGAAGTAGTTTCTATGAAAACATATCGACCATCTCCCTTTGTTAGGGATAAACTGGAATAATTTCCACCTGTTTTAATATTGTGATTGCTTGACGTGAATGATTCAGTTGAGTCCTTAGGAAGAGCATTTTTCGCTAAATTCACCGTTTCCGACAAACCAAGGTTTTTCAAAATTGGTTAACTTATGATAATTTCTAAAAAAATAGTCTTTCATTGGTATTAAGTGGGATTGCACATGGCGAAGATTGGCTAT
>NZ_JBEJZY010000091.1:0-5548 GCF_040256935.1 Photorhabdus viridis | reverse complement strand
GGTTGAGAACGGATTAGGAATGAAGCGTTCCGCTGTCAACTCTGGGCGGTTAAGGTAGCCGCGGGCCACACCGGCGCCACCGATATAGATCTCACCGATAACGCCGAGAGGCGCTGGTTCACCCTGTCCATTCAGAATATAGATTTGGGTATTGGTGATTGGCCGACCGATGCTAGGCTGCGATAGTGATAAATTAACCGGACAGATACTAGCATCTACCGTACATTCTGTTGGTCCATAGACGTTGATGAAGCGGGTGGTTTTTATGTGTTGCAATTTGGACCACACTAAAGGAGGAATGCTATCACCACCTATCAGCGCCAGCTTGGGTTGATAACCGGAGGTTGTTCCCAAACCTGCTTCTAGTAGCCATTGCAATTGGATCGGTGTGCAGTCAAACATATCCACAGCATGCCGTGCAAAATAGCGCCAAAGCGTCTGACCATCGGTACGAAGGACTTCAGGGACGATGACCAATGTATGGCCAGAAAGCAACTGGAGCCAGCTTTTCACCGATGAGTCGAAGACAATACTGGCATTCATTGCTATGCGGCACGGTTGCTTGAGGGCAAATGCTATATTTAATCCTGTGTAAAGATTGATAACATTCCTGTGTTCCACCATGACCCCTTTGGGCCGCCCTGTAGAACCGGAGGTATAAATCACATAGGCCAGATGGCGTGAAGTTAGCCCCAGAGTCTGAATATCAAGATTATTTTCCAGTTTCTCATCAAAGATAGATGGCAACTGGGCATCAAGTAATATACTGGGCAGATTGCTGTCCAGCATTTCAACCAGTGTAGATTGAGTGATCAGGGCCACTGGTGCGGCATCGTCGAGCATGTAAGCCAGCCGCTCGGCCGGATAGGCTGGATCCAGTGGTACGTAAGCGCCGCCAGCCTTGAGAATAGCCAGTAGCCCCACCATCATCTCCAAGCTGCGTTCAACACAGATAGCCACCCGATCGTCCGGGCGTACACCTATGGCGAGCAGATGATGAGCCAGGCAATTGGCTCGGCGATTCAGTTCACTGTAACTGAGAGACTGTTCTTCAAACACCATGGCGATAGCTTCTGGGGTGCACGTCACTTGTTGTTCAAACAGTTCATGGATCAGAGCTTCCCGTGGGAAGTCAGTCTCTGTGTCATTGAAATCCACCAGTAGCTGCTTGCGCTCAGTAGCAGGTAGGATTGATAGATTCAAAGCAAGCTGCTGGGGTTCATTCGTCAGGGCTTCAACCAAGCCACTGATGGCTGTGACCAGATAACCCGCTACCCGGACGGGATCGACTGTTGCGACAGTTTTGACTACCAGACTGAAATCTTCCCCAAAGTCATCGACCGAGAGGGTCAGTGGGTAGTTAGTGCGCTCTTCTGCCGCCAACAGACGCATGCCGTCCCAAGTTGTATCGCCTGTGTCTGGCTGGCTATGGCGGTAATTGAGTAGAGCGCTGAACAATGGCATCGGCGGTATCACACTGCTGCAACGTTGGGCTAGTGCTAAAGGAGCTTGCTCATGTTCAAGTAGTGCCGTCAAATCATGGTAGGTAGCCTGCACCACTTCCAGCACACTGCGGCCAGCAAGGGACACTCGTACTGGCAGGGTATTGATAAACATTCCCATCACCCGATCGGCCCCGGCAGAGCCTTGCAGACGACCCAGCAACACGGAACCAAAGACTACATCATCACGGCCGCTAGTCTGTGCCAGCACCTGTGCCCAGGCAACATGGAACAACACGCCCGGTGTGATACCCAAACGGCGGGACTGACCGCGGATTGCCTGTGCCAGTGCATGATCTAGAGGAAGATGCGTTTCAGTTATGCCTTCACCATCGCCCTGTACGTTAAGTAGGCTGAATGGGGCTGTTGGTGTATCGATATCGGCCAGTCGGGTGCGGAAATATGCCTCATGTGCTGAAAGCGGCACGCTCAGAGTCTGGGCAATAAAGTTGCGGTAAGGTAACGGGGTTGGCAAGGTTTCTGCTTGTTCCTGCAACAATAAGCGGACTTCGTCAGAGATAAGCTCCATCGTTATATGATCGCCGATCAAATGATGGAAATTTAGGGCCAATAGCCACTCATTGCTGACTGGATCGAGAGCAATATCAGCAGTGAACAGAGGTGCCTGACTCAAGTTAAGCCGACGTAGGTTGGTATGCGCCTGTAACTGAGCCAACACATTATCTGAGGAGATCGGGATAAAAGTGGTGACTGACAACGATGCCTGACGCCAGACCACCTGCACAGGCTGCGTCAGTCCTTGCCAACAGACGGCTGTGCGCAAGATATCGTGGCGGTTAATCACTTGTTGCAAGGCATCAAGGAAAGCATCGAGACGAGTACGGCTATCAAAGGCAATCAGACTATTTAACAAGTAGACATCACCTTGCTCCTGTAGCTGGTGATGGAACAGAATACCTTCCTGTAACGGAGCAAGTGGATAGATATCCTGCACATTGGCGCCGCCGCCAACTACAGTCTTGACAACCGTGTCGATTTCCGCCTGAGATAATGCTATCAGTGGCAGCATGTCTGGCGTAATGGTGTCACAATCAGTACTAATGAGGTTGGGTGGTACATTCAGAGCAGTATTTCCAGCTGCTTTTGTTGTCAGACGAGCAGCCATCGCCGTCAAGGTCGGTGATGCGAAGACAGCGCTAACATCAAGGGTCAGATCACGTTGGCGTAGTTGTTCAATCAGGCTGACGACCAGCAGTGAATGTCCCCCCAGCTCAAAGAAATTGTCGTGACGTCCAACTTGCTTCAGCCCCAGCAAAGTTTGCCAGATAACTGCCAGTTGCTGTTCCATTTCACTCTGAGGCGTCTGATATTCGCGGCTGGCAATGGCGGTCTGATCAGGAGCCGGTAGTGCCTTGCGATCCAGTTTTCCGTTCGGAGTCAGCGGGAAGGTCTCCAGCATCACAAAGGCGCTGGGGAGCATATAATCCGCCAGGCGGGTACTCAGCTGTTCGCGCAGGTTGATGGCATCCAGCGTGATGTCAGGCTGTGGCACGAGATACGCGACCAAATGTTTTTCGCCATTATCGTCTTCACGTGCGATAACTACGGCATCTTTAACACCCGCGCAACCGGCCAATTGTGTCTCTATTTCCCCCAGTTCAATGCGGAATCCACGGATCTTGACTTGGAAGTCATTGCGACCGAGATAGACGATCGTACCATTTGGCTGCCAGCACCCCAGATCGCCGGTCTTATACATTCTGGCATTCGGTTGAGCACTGAATGGGTCGGAGACAAAACGTTCGGCGGTAAGTTCAGGGCGATTCAGATAGCCACGGGCAACTCCCGCACCGGCAATATAGATTTCTCCAGTGACACCGAGTGGCACAGGTTGTCCTTGTGTATCGAGAATATAAATGCGGGTATTGGTAATCGGGCGACCAATTGACAGCGTTTCTGTTGCGTCCAGTACCTCGCCGCCCTCCAAGGCCAGCGAAGTGGTGATAACGGTGGTTTCGGTTGGCCCGTAAGTATCGATCCAGCGGCAGTGCTGAGTTTCAGACATGGATTGCCAGTCGATAAGATGACGGTATTCGGCTTTTTCACCACCAACCGTGATTGAGCGCAGAGAAGGACTGATATCACAGCGGCCAGCTTTCATCTCCTGTACCCACTGGCGCCAAAAGGCAGTCGGTAGATCTACCACACTGATGGCCTGTTCTTGCAAGAAATGGCTAAAGGCGGTGTCTGGTATCCGAATATGCGCTGGGCGCAGAATTAAGGTGGCACCGACAGTCAGTGTTGGAAAAATTTCAGACACAGCTGTATCAAAGGCAATCGTGGCAAATTGCAGGACACGATCAGTGGATTTGAGTTCACTGATTTGGCATTGGGCATGAGTAAAATTCACCACGTTACGGTGCTCGATCATCACTCCTTTAGGCAGCCCAGTAGAGCCGGAAGTATAGATAACATAAGCTAAATGGTGCGCTTGTAATCCCAGTTGTACCGGATCAGGATTGGCAACAGATTGTTGAGCAACCGTGTTCAAGTGTTTGACATTGTCCAGTAACCAAACAGGGATATCTGCTATCGGTAAATGCGATCGTAAATGCTGCTGGGTGAGTAGTAATTTTGGTGCGCTGTCAGATAAGACATGCGTCAGCCGTTCACTAGGGTATGCGGGATCGAGCGGAGCATAACCCGCCCCGGCTTTTAATATGCCTAGTATGCCAATCACCATATCCAGACTGCGTTCAACACAAATTGCAACGCGATCATCGGAACGTACACCAAACTCAACCAGGGCGTGTGCCAGTTGGTTAGCGCGCTGGTTCAGTTCGGCATAACTCAATGACAAACCTTCAAACATCACGGCGATGGCGTCAGGGGTACGTTTAACCTGTTGTTCGAACAGTTCATGAATCAGGGCCGCCTGCGGGAAGTCCGCTTGTGTGGCATTGAAATCGACCAAAAGCTGCTGACGCTCAGCGGCAGGTAGGATTGGCAGGCTCAGAATAGGCTTCTGTGGCTCGGTTTTCAGCACTTCGATCAGGCGGCTGATGGTTGTAGCCAAATAATCCACCACTCGGACGGGATCAACGCCTGCAACGCTCTGGGTTATCAAATTGAAATCCTCCCCCAGATCATCCACCGAGAGGGTCAACGGATAGTTAGTGCGTTCTTCTGTGATCAATATACGCATACCGTCCCAAACCTTATTAGCCGTACCTGGCTGGCTATGGCGGTAATTAAGCAGGGCGCTAAAGAGCGGTAGCGGTGGGTTCACGCCGCTACAGCCCTGTGCCAGCGTCAGGGGGGCTTGTTCATGCTCCAACAGCGCGGTTAGATCGCGATAGGCGGCACGCACAACTCCCAGTACACTGCGATTAGCAAGGGATACCCGCATTGGTAGGGTATTGATAAACATCCCCATCACTTGATCAGCGCCGGCTGAGCCTTGCAGACGGCCAAGCAGCACAGTCCCGAAGACTACGTCGTCACGGCCGCTGGTTTGTGCCAGCACCTGAGCCCAGGCGACATGGAATAAAACACTCGGGCTGATACCCAGACGGCGAGCCTGCATACGTATTGCTTGCGCTAGTGTGGTATCCAATAGCAAATGGGCTTCAGTCATATCCTCACCGTTACCCTGTACATTAAGCAAGCCAAAGGGGGCGGTTGGGGTATCGACATCAGCGAGTCGGGCGCGGAAATAGTCCTCATGCACGGAGGCTGGTGCGCTCAGGATTTGAGCGATAAAGTCGCGGTAAGGTAGTGCAGCAGGTAGGGCTTCTGTCTGCCCCTGCAACAGCAAACGAACCTCGGCGACAATAAGCTCCAGTGTCATATGATCGCCAATTAGATGATGGAAGTTCAGGGCCAACAGCCATTCGCTACTGGCAGGGTCTTGAACAATATTGGTGGTAATTAACGGGGCTTGACTCAAATCAATATGACATTGACGCGGATCGGTGTGCGCCTGTAATTGGGCCGACACATTTTCTGCGCAAGCGGGCTCAAAAGTGACCACTGACAGTGGCGCCTGACGCCAGACCACCTGCACGGGCTGTGTCAATCCCTGC
>NZ_JBEJZY010000090.1:0-5750 GCF_040256935.1 Photorhabdus viridis | reverse complement strand
GTTTGCCAGTCAAGGTCGGGTAGATATTCAGGCGCAGGGTGATGCGATGGGGCTGGAAGCGCTGAAAGACATCACGGTAAGCAGTCATGAAGGCAAAGTGATCATCAGTGCCAAAGAGGAGATCTTGCTGGCCTGTGGCGGGGGATATATCCGTATTAGCAATGGGCAGGTGGAAAGTGGGGCACCTGATCACATTATCCAGCGGGCGGCGGTGTGGCAAAAATTTGGCGGGCAGCGTATCAGTCAGGCTATACAGCAGTGGCAAACAGGTAATTACGCTGTGACGCCGAAGGTTGTACAGGCTTATAACATTTCCCCGTTAGCCCGTCAGGATATGCAACTCCATGCCGAAGATGGCGGCGTGCAGGCGTTATCAACTGCACAGGATGGGAAAAGCGCCCTGCAAAAACAGGTTGGCGTGGAAATCAGTAAATTGAAAATAAAAGATGAGGAGTAGATTGTGAGCGAATCGAAGGAAAATGAGATTTATATTCATCCAGAATATGATGAATATGGCTCCCCTTATTACAACGTCCCCAATGCCAGAACGGAAGAGAATCTGGTGGCGACCTGTTTGAAATACGCAACTAAAGTGATCCCGGTGATCTTTCTGCCGGGGGTGATGGGGAGTAACTTAAAATCGAAGCAGGGTAAGTCAGTCTGGCGGTTAAATGCGGAATATAGCCCGGATGTTTTATTTTGGATGTTTAGGGGGGCGCCTTACAGGAAAAAAATCTTAGATCCTAGTAGTACAGAAGTTGATGATTCGGGAACTATTACGTCTGACCACACGGAAAAGAATAAATTCCCTGATTGCAGTCGGCGTGGCTGGGGAGAGGTGGCACATATGAGCTATGGCACTTTTTTGCCCTGGCTTCAGGCTGTGTTGGATGATGAGCGTTTGGCATTTGAGTACTGTCTGGCAGGGCAGGGAAAGCAAACTCTCCGGCAACAAATGGTTGATATGAACTTGAAGGCTGAGTTAGGCGAAGAGCCGTTAACACGGACTGAGGTTGACCACAGCTATAACTTTCTCTACCCGGTTCATGTGATGGGTTATAACTGGTTGCAGTCCAATGTGGATTCTGCCAAAAGGCTGGCAGAATATGTTGATAAGATTTTAGCCTTCTATGGTAAACGTTGTGCAATCAAGCAGGTGATTTTAGTCACTCATTCTATGGGCGGGCTGGTTGCCCGCCATTATTCAGAAAAATTGAACGGTCGGGATAAAATTTTAGGGATTGTGCACGGTGTTATGCCGGATACCGGTGCTCCGATCACTTATAAAAGGATGAAAACCGGTGAAGATGGTGTGGTCGGATTGGTTATCGGCAGTAATGGTGCAGAGATGACCGCAGTGATGGCACAATCTCCCGGTCCGTTACAATTGCTGCCGGGAACGAAGTATGGTAAAGGCTGGTTACATATCGCCGATGGTAAAATCACACATAAGCTGCCGGAATCTAATCCTTATCAGGAAATTTATCTGGAAAAAGAGCGGTGGTGGGGATTATGTGAAACCCGGTTTTTAAACCCGGATAAACAGGATAAATGGAAAAATGAAGAAAGCTGGAATAGTTATCGGAAGTTGATAAATAACACTGTGAAGCCATTTATTGAAGAGTTAACCGGTCATTATCATCCGAATACTTATGCCTTTTATGGTGCCAGTGAGAAACACTTATCGTATGGCGTTATCTCTTGGGAAGAAGAAAGTAAAAATTACTATAACAAAATGGATGATTATTCAGGCTTGACTTTTGATCAGCCGATTTATGATCCTTTTGATAGGGAAATTGGTGCAAGACGTATGGTGCAGTTTTCTGTTGGGCCTTCATTTCGGGATGTTGCCGGGAAAACTTTTAAGCTGGCTTCTCCCAAGGCGCTGGGGGATAGTACCGTGCCGGTACAGGCTGGCCGGATTACTTATAGTGGTTTACGTGGCTTGCTGGCGACGAAAGTCGACCATGAAGGGGCTTATAAAGAGGATACAGGCACGAAAGAGACTTTCGCCCGGTTATTTACTTTACGTTCAATTGTCAAGATGGTTCAGGGGGTAAAAATTGAATAAAAAAAAGGGGTTACTGATTTTATTGGCGATAGTAGCCATTTACGTTTTGTGGCGGTGGTATTTCCCAGCCTCTTATCATCCTGTGTTAACTGAAAAGGAAAAGAAAGTGACAACTGAAATGTTAGCAAATATGCAGACCCGTTGTGTAGGCCGTTATTTAATTGATGTTCCTACTGGATTTGACAATATTATCCATGACGGGATATCTATTGGTGAAGCGAAAATAAAAACTAAGCGTTTGTATCCCCCTGAATTTGAACAGCGGATACAGTTAAAAGAGCAGGAATTAAAAACAACTCAGTATGTTGACCCGAAAAATATGCCCTTTTTAAAAAAGGTCTATCACCTCCAGGGAAATTTAAAGGGAGTGATTTTCGACAGAAATCAGGACACGAGTGCGCCTGGTTATGCCCGAGTATTGGAAGCGCATTTATATAACAATGGGGTTGCCTTTATCATAACAATGGAATTTATGGAGATGTCAGATGATAGATATAAGGCAGACAGGGATGATTTTATCAAGGGGGGATTTTCTGAAAGACAATATAATGAGTTGGATCAAACTTTATATAAAATGAATAGTCTAATTGCCAGAATCAGTGGCAGAAAAGAGACGGAAATCCCCAAGGTGGCAGGCACCTGTATTCCTGACGGTTTTATTGCTGGTAGTGGTAATGAGAAAGAGAATATAACCTTTGTTTATCAGGGAAATAAAGGTGACCATTTTACTTTCAGTGTTGAAATATTTAATGATCTTCAAGAGAAAGACCATATGCTAGACCGTTTGGTCGGAATGGAAGGCATGTTTCTGGCTATGCGCACTAAGGTAATCAGGAAAGGGAAGCGGGAAATTAATGGCACTTATACGGAGGAAATTTTAGCGAAAATTCCGACAAAAACAATTGAGGAGCCAGAAACCGAGATCCCCGGGTATGCATTTGATTTAATTGCAAATGAGACGGTTGGCGATTATAAAAATCCCTTTGTGAATATTGAGCTAAAAAATGATCGGTTATCTGCAACACCGTACAATGAAAATGAACTGATAACATTTTGGGATGCAGTAACGAATACTTTTCGTAAAAGGCCGGGCGCTTTCGATTCTCGATAACATGCGTTTTAAATTAAAGCCTTTATAGGAATATAGGGTTAATCTAATCAAGGTGGATAAAGGCACTAAAATACCAATAGGTATTTTACATTCCGTTGTCAGAATGACTCAGGCAGTGAAAATTGGATAAAAAAAGGGTTTTCCAATTTTATTGGCGACGGGGGTGTTTTCTCTATGAGAGGGTGGTTTTAATCATGCATTTATGAGGGTTCAATATGATTAAATTTGATTTTTGGGAGACGGTATTAGTCTGTTTTTTTCTTGTTTTCTATTATGCCTGGCCGGTCATAATGATTATTGATGGCTTTGTCATTTATCGGGCGGTTCAATGCATTAAGCGAAAGAAATACAAACGTATACTGTTTTTAATCCCTGTTGCGGTGTTACTGAGTGTGCCGCTTATTTATTATTTAATTCAATGGTTAAAGGTATGGAGTTATTAAAATCAATAACGAGGTATCTCGGTATAAAATATTATTTCCAGATGCCTGATAATTTATTTAGGATTATTTCGATAATCAATAGAGGATATCACAATGTCTGGTATTGTTTGTTTAGGTGATGCCACTGATCGAGGTGGAAAAGTGATCACCGCTTCTTCAACAATGTATTTCGACGGTAAACAGGCCGCTTTGGTAGGGGATCTCATTCATTGTCCGCTAGAGGGGCACGGTATTAATCCGATTATTGAGGGGGATAATACCGTTCAGGAAAATGGTCGTGCTGTAGTGGTGCATTATTGTCGCTGCCAGTGTGGGTGTCATGTATTGAGCTCAATGCCTCATAACCAGGTTGAGTCATCGTTATGAGCTGGCCTATTCCTGAGATCCCCCGGCTTCGTGTCGTAGCGCCGGTGCGTTATGGGTTGTGGGGGATAATTTTATTGCTGATGCTGGCGGTGGGCACAGGCATGGCGCTGGTGCTGAGAACAACCCCCGATTTATTGCAGGTCGTACTGTATGGCAGTTTACCGGCCTTTTTCGGCTGGATGCTGTTATTCGGTGCGGTACTAAACCGCTATGAGCGATTCTGTACTGCGGAGCAAGCCTGGGAAGCCGCCAGTGCCGAAACCCGTTTCCAGTGGCAGCAATGGAGCAGAAAGCAACTGGCGGTAGTCGGCAACTTTATTCTGACGCCAGAGCCGCAGGGCATAGCTCCCTTGTTGGGTAAACCGAAAGAGATCCCGGCTTTTCCCGATGCCGGGCGGTCGCTGTCTGTGCCATCAACGGATATCCGGCAGTTATTGGCGAAAGTTGATGATAAGTTTGAACAACAGTGTTCAGGGTATCGCCCGCTTTTGGGCACCATTTATCTTGCTGGCGTCCCTGCAATGGATTTGTCTCATTATCAAGAGTGTGTGCAACAACAGTGGGGTTTAATTCCCACTCAAATAGAGAGCAGGGAGGTAATAACATCATTGTACGATAAGGCGGCTTTTGAGGGGTTGATAATGGTTATCGCCTGCCAGTGCTGGCCTGCCAAAGGCGGTAAAGAAGCGTACAGCGAATTTTTGTCTGCTCAGTTACTTTCCTCGACGGCATTTGCCGCCCAGAAAAAGTTAAACGTTCTGGCGGGTATGGGAAGGCCGCTGCCATCGTTACCCGGGGAAATAAAGAAAGATTTCAGGGTGTTGTTTGAGTATAACCGCATTGCCAAAAGCAGTATGCAGCACCTCTGGGTGACGGGTGTTTCTCAAAACGTGCTGACTGAACTGATGATGGATGGCCGTGATAGCCCATTCCATTTTATCCCAGAAAATCCTGTTCATTTAATCGACCATACTTTTGGTCCACCGGGTCCGCTGTCTGTGTTTCTGACCTCAGCCCTGCTGACGGAGGCCACGGGCCTGACAAATAGCGATCATATCATTATCAATCAATTACCCGAGGGTAGCGCGGTACTTTATTTAATGACGAAGGAGTTACACGCATGAACGCGAGTCATGATCATCACTATGGCCTTCGGGGATATGTTTTTATTACGCTGAGTCTGACCGGAATATTTTTTCTGCTGATTTATTTAAATCAGGCAGTGCTTGCGGACAACGGGTTACTGAACCTTGCGTGGTATGCCTGTGCCACGTTTTTCCCAGCCATACTGATAGGCTTATTGGGGAGCACGGCATGGGAGTATATCCGGCAGAATAAAGCGCAACAACCATTCCGGCCAGAGACTGCACAAGCTGAAACTCGCCTCAGCCAGTCTGCGCTAATACTCCGTGATTTAGGCGATCGCCTGCACCGTCGTTATGGCCTGTTCTGGGGGTATAAAGTCCGTATCTTGTTGTTGGTGGGCGAACCTGAACAGGTGGAAGCCATCGCGCCGGGGTTGACCAGCCAACACTGGCTGGAGGGCCATCGCACGCTCCTGCTGTGGGGCGGCAGTTTACAACACACGGAACCCGATGCCGCGCAACTGGCGGCCCTGCGTCGCTTGCGCCGTTTCCGTCCACTCAACGGCATCGTCTGGGCATTGACCGAACAACAAAGCGCGCAGCCGGTCTGGCTAGATAAAGCCCTGCGGATGTTGCAGAAACAGGCCCGACAGTTGCACTGGCAGGCACCCGTC
>NZ_JBEJZY010000089.1:0-5942 GCF_040256935.1 Photorhabdus viridis | reverse complement strand
AGGGCGGATTGATAAAGCTCTTGAAGTCACTAAGCAGAAGGAGTATGGGGTTTTTTCTGATCAGCAGAAGGCTAAGCTCAGAGAGAATGTGACTCGTATCATGGTGGAAGCGAATGAGCCCGCTTTTGAGCAAGCTGTTGCCCATGATTGGGAGAAATACACGAAAGAGCTGAATCTGGCTAAACGACAGGCATTTCACCAAAAGTATGCCGATTTTTGTGCTGAAGTGGCGAAAAAGCTGGAGCAACTGGCCCAGTTCAGGGTGAGCTGGCTCCAGGAGCGTCGGTTTATCACCTGTTGCCGGGATTTTTATTCAACCCGGCTGGCGGATAACCTGAATTACCGGGAAGCGGTGGATTATGCGATGGCTTCACTGAATATCACTGAAACTGGCAGCGCATTTTTGGACCGCTTAATCGACCAGTATTCAACCTTATCGGAGAGCAATATTGTCTGGCGCTCATTACTGCTGAATCACCCGGACGTGATGGCGGAAATGAGCGGATTTTTGCAACAGATGGCCATGAGTAAGGGGGATGTGAAACCGGCAAACATTGAAAAATTTATGGGCGTTGTGTCGTCATTGAGCGGGAAACTGGTCGAGGCTTACGATAAGGCGAATGAAGCGCTGGAAAAACCGCTTAAAGCCAACAGCTCATTTGCCCGTGCGATGTTGCATTGTGACCGGCGACTGGTCACGCTGGGTGACCGGTTCTTTAACTTTACCCGTTTAGGGAAAGTGCTGAACAGCCGGAATGAAATGCTGAGTAAAACGCTGTTCTCGGTGATTTCCGGCGTGCCGTTTGATCAGGCGGTTGAATTGTCGGTCTCACAGCTTAAAGATGGCGATGAGTTTAGGCAGCAGGTGTTGAAGGCGCTGAAGGCATCGGGATCGGATGCTCGCCTTGAAACTAAAAATAACTATAACCGTGATTTTAAAGAATTCGCGCAAAGTGCGGAAGGAGAACCCGCATTAAAGCAATCGCGGATTAAATTACTGGTTTTGATTTTCAACGGGTTGGAGTTTGCCAATCAGTTAAAAGAGAGTCAGGGGGATACAAAAGACCACGCCCAGGTGACTGCGGCGTTTTTAGGTACACTGAGTACCGCGGTGGAGATTGTGACCCCGGCAGTTGAGCACGGCATAAAAAATGTGGCGGCGACTGATTCCATTAAGTTTATTGGGGCAAGTGCTGGGACCGTTGCTTCTGCACTAAATTTTGGTGTCGATATCAGTGACGCGTTTTCTGAATGGTATGGTCAAAGGCGCTGGCAGTTTATTGGTCTTTACGGTCTTAAAGGCGCCGCTGATTTTATGCAATTTACCAAAGCATTAAATGGCTTATTAAAAGTATTAGTTGAAAGGGCATTGCTTGCGCCTAAAAACTTACTTCTTGAAGGAACGGCAAGGCTTTTGGCATGGGAATATCTTGCCTGGCTGTGCAGTTGGGAGGCGATGCTCGTTATTTTTATTATCGAAGAGTTAGTGACGTATTTTTCTGATAATGAGTTACAAAAATGGTGTCGGAATTGTGTGTTTGGTTTGGAGCCGGCAAAAAGCTTGAAATCAACCCAATTTATTGACTCTGAATCACAGCGAAATACGCTGTATGAAGCACAACGTAAAGGCTTTGCTAATGCAATGAAGGATTTGTCATGAGTACCAGTCGCCCTTTTAAAGACGCTATTGACTTTAAGGAAATAAAAAGTCAGAGAAGTAGTCTTAATACACGAATAGCGGTTAAGCGAGAAAGGATTCAGCGCTGCCCTGAAGATAGAGCCGAAGTGGAAAAAGCAATAGCGGAGGTTCAGGCTCAAATTCCGGCATTGGATGCCATTTTAGCAAAAGAGCCGCCCCCGCCGGAATTACCGCCGCGTAAGCCATTAATCAAAGTCAGTGGGGTATTGGAAGAATTTGAGGCGCTCTGTGTGAGAGGCTATTTTTCCGATCGGGAATATGATCTTGCCGCCTTTGCCCGCAAGGAGGAGCGGGATCAATTTGGAGCACTGTTGCTGGCAATGGTAGGAAATAGTTCAGCGGCGGCGGTGACTTCACAGACGCAAGTGAGGCTGGGTGATGTTTGTGATTTTGTGCAGGGAAAAATCAATGGTATTCCTTTCCACGGTTGGCTGGGATTTACCGCCGCAAAAGTGGGTGATTACGTTGAATTAGCGGTGACGGAGCAGGCGGGATATTATGTGGTTTATGCTATCGCTAATCCCGAATTAAGGATTATTTCCATGACCCCGCGTTGCAAACAGGGTATTCATGCAAACGCTAAATATCAGATACGTGGGACCTGGTATGGCTCTTCAGTTATTTGGGTGATGTACATGTTAGTCGGTGTTTTCTTTATTAGAGAAGATATTTTCGAATATATAAAATATGTGTCTTTATTTTGTATTATCATGGCAGTAGTATTTTCGCCCTTCATCTATATTTCCTGTATGAGAAACCCAAAACCTTCATTCAGATTGGCTGAGGCTATTTTCACTGCTTTAGGATTCCCAGACCCTACAGAGGTTAATCTTGAACGATTAACAAAAAAAAGGCTTAAGGAAATTAAGGCTAATTCCCCTGATAGGGAACCCAGTAAAGAGAGTGGAATAGTGTTGCCAGATAAGTATTATTTCGTAAGCCATTACTACTATTACTAATTCAAGTAGCTATGTAATTGATATGGATTTATCAGGATTATCTATGACTGGTCGTAGAGATATGAATAAACTTTCTGACTTTGAAAAAATCAGTAACCCATTATCGAAGGTAAAATGTTATCTAATACTATTCGAGTAATAGGTAATTTTGTGTAAATTAAGGTTTTTTTATGAAACAGATCTATAAAATGGTTTTCGTCGGTTTTGCCATTAATGTATTAATATGTTTGGTTTCACTGGCGGCGACCAGAGCACTTTATGCCAGTTATGATGATCTTTCTTATCAATTACAAAGTGTGGTTGATAAGTTACTTATCGTGGATAAAGTGCTACAGGTTTTCATTTTCCTGCAAATTGTTAATTTATTTATTATTATCAAAATGCCGAAGTATGCAAAAATCAGTTCTTTTATCGTGTCCAGTGTCTTTCCATTGGGGGTGGTTTATTTTATTGGGTGTTTATTGTCGATTCAACGCGTGGCACTTTTCTCCTTCACTGAATGTGAGAATAATCCAGTCCCGGATAGCGCGGTTTGTTTTTTGCGGGACGAGTATCGATACAAAGCGTTAATTTGGAGCGGCGGGGCTATTTTACTCTTGATTAAAGGCTTAAGTAGTACGTGTATCACGATGGCAGTGATGCATTATGTCTCATATCGTAAAATAAAAGATCGTTATTTCTTTGCCGAGAAAGAGGACGGCTTTTTGTTAACCCCGACCACTTTTAGTAAAACGATTTTTTTGCCTTATGGATGTATTGAGCGAGTTGAACAACGTAAAAATAAAGTGATTGTTTCCGTCAAGTTAAAGGAAAAAATCGACATCGTGTGTTCAACGAAATTTATTGATAGAGCCGATCTGGAAAAAGTCGTTAATACGCTGTCGCTGGCGGCGTCAAATAATCAGGGTAATCAACAATAATTATTGCCGCTCTTGAGAGGTGAAAAGTTTATTCTTAATTATACCGGAGTCATTATGTTTGAAGGCATTATTCGCCTGGGTGATAAACTCAGCAGCGGCGGTGAAGTGATTTCCGCTTCTTCCTCAATAGAGATTGACGGTAAAAGAGCCGCGTTATTGCATGATGTAGTCAGCTGTCCGCTGAAAGGGCATGGGATTAACCGTATTGTCAAAGCCAATGCCCAATTTATCTCTGATGGCAAGCCGGTCGCTTTTGATAAAGCCCTTTGTCAATGCGGTTGTTATGTCATTGCCAGTACATCGAAAATGGGGACCGGAGGGGAAGCGTGATGACCTGGGAAATTCCGGAACCGCATGTTGTGCACCGGCCAGCATCGTTGAACTGGTCACTCTGGCGGCGGTGGTTCAGTCTGATCTGTTTTGTCGTGGTGGTGGCTGCCAGTGGTTTTTGGTACGTGTCTGAAGATCCCCGTAGCGTGTTCTACGCCGTGGTTGCGGTGATAGGAACCACGATGGTGTTCGGGTTGATAGCCGGTTGGCAGTTTTTTCGTTACGGCGTGGAGCTGGAGCAGGCGGAGCGACTGATGCAGGAAAATGCCTGGCAGGAAGCGTATTGGCAAGCGTGGGCTTCACAGGGCATGAAGGTCGTGGATTATCAGGCGGTTTTTCCGCCGGAAGTCCCCTCCCCGGCGGACAGTGCGGTGTTAGTCAATGGCGATAGCGCTCTGATCTTACCGCCTTTTCCGGGGTATACCCGCTTGTTTGAAGAGGTGTTAGGGCCGATGCGCCACAGTTTGCTGAAACATGTTACTCGCCGTCAGTTGACTCTCTATTTCCCATTACCGGTCGCAGAAACCGTTTGGCAGCAATTTTGCCAGGTTTGGCAAAAGCTGGGGTTTTCTGTGTCGCAGTTACAAGGCCCGGTCGTGCTGAAATCGGATTATGCCAGCCAACTCAATGACTGGCTGGTGACGGAAAGCCAGGATCTGATGCTGATAATCACCTGGTCGTGGGAAAGTCAGGATGGGCGCCGCAGGGCCAGTGATGGCGCAGTGGCCTGGTTATTAACCGCATCGTCTTCTACGCTGCCGGCAAAATGTTGTTTGCATCGTACAATGACGACAACGCCTGATGATGCTCAATGGGATATCGCCCGGTTTCTGCATTATCAATGCCCGGCTGTCACGGCGGGGACGCTGTGGGACAACGATGTTGATCCCGCCATAAAAGATCGCTTACTTATCCAGCTGAATCAAGTGTTGACCTCTTCGTTGTCACCGGAGGTGACGACAGCCCCGGTCATGCCGGCTCACCAGTGTGTGAGCCACTGGCTGGGGAAATCAGGGGATTTCACTGACTGGTTCACCCTGACGCTCGCTATGAGGATGGCAGAATACCAACATGTCCCTCAGCTTTTTCTGCTTTCTCAGCCTGCTACGTTACAACTGGGGACGGTCTCCCCAGTAAACCCGGCAATTTCATCAGGAAATTCCTATGTCTAAAGCATTTATTATCCGTAATCTGGGGGTGGGGTTGATAACCCTGCTGATAGCACTGGTGTCAGGCGGGCTGCTATATCTCCGAGGGGATCAGTTAGGATTAAATACGCCGGCGCTCAAGATAGTCGTCTGGATAGTCAGTATGGTGGGTGTTATCTGGTTGTTGAACCTGATTCGTGACGGCAAACAGAGGACTCCCCCACAGAAAATGCCTGTCAACACTTTCCGGGGAAAAGCGCTTTCCTCCGAAGAGCCGTCTTATTTTTGGGCGCTGAAAAGTTGTGTTCGTCGGCGCTATGGTTATTTCTGGCGTTTTAAAGTGCGGATTTTACTGGTAACAGGTAAAAAGGCGCTCGTGGAAGCCATTGCGCCGGGGCTGACGACGCAACACTGGCTGGAGGGCCATCGCACGCTCCTGCTGTGGGGCGGCAGTTTGCAAACTGAACCCGATACCGCGCAACTGGCGGCCCTGCGTCGCTTGCGCCGTTTCCGTCCGCTCAACGGTATCGTCTGGGCATTGACCGAACAACAAAGCGCGCAGCCGGTCTGGATAGATAAAGCCCTGCGGATGTTGCAGAAACAGGCCCAACAGTTGCACTGGCAGGCACCCGTCTATTTGTGGCAGGTGTGTCACAGTCTCTGGTCACAGGAAGGGCGGGTGACTCAGGCGGTGGGCAGCTTTTTTCCTGAACGCTGTACCCCCGAGATTGTGGAGACTCAGCTGCAACAGTTGATTGACCCGATACGCAAGCGAGGGATGCAGCAACTGTTGCTCGAGAATGCCCATGATTTTTTGTATCGGCTGGCCTCCACCCTGGAGAAAAAAGGCATTGCCCACTGGCGCAGGGTGTTGACACCGTGGTTA
>NZ_JBEJZY010000088.1:0-5952 GCF_040256935.1 Photorhabdus viridis | reverse complement strand
CGATAATGAAAACGACCGGGTTGAGCCAGAACGAACTTGAGCAAATACGCCACTAACTCATGTTGAGAGTTTTTAATCAACATTCAACGATCCGTGTTAAAAGAGGATGTTACGACGACTGTCAGAACAGTCCCCGAGGTATGAGGAGGTACTGATGACAATAGTGCAGAAACTGGAGCAGAAAGGACTCTAAAGAAGGTGCCAAGAGGCAACTTTAAAAATGGCTCACAGAATGTGGGCTATTTTTTTGTTATATCTCTTTGTTTCAAATAGATAAATTAAATCTTGTTATATTCCCACATTGATAATATTAATAAACTAACTAATTGGATTTTTATTTGAATCTACCAGGATAAGTTATTAATGAAACGACTAAATAGATGGTGTTATTAGTTATCATGATAGATTGTGGTAAGTATATTTTTTTAATTAAAAATTAATATGTTATATGTTTTTTATGGTGGTTTTAGGGAATATAAATGAATTCAAAATTGTTTTATATATCGTGGATTGTTTTATGAAAAAAGGGAATGTTGCTATCGTTTTTATCATTTAACAAATTGACGATAATTGAATTCGTACTGAGTTTGTAATACTTTGTTACAATATATAACACTTTATTACAAATTTATATTTTTGTAAATTTTAAAAAAATGAAAATTTTTCTTGCCATTTTGTGATTGTTTAATGATTATTAAACAGGCTATGAACTTCCTCCACCAGATTAACGTGATTTTGATTTAATCTAATGATTATAGGGTTGGTTTGAGATGAGAAAATTTTTCAATGTTATTATAGCGATTATTGTACTTTCTTCTTTTTTTACTGTCATGATGCAGGTATTGACGCTTAATGATTATATTTTTAGTGTTTATTTGGAGTGGTGGACTATTCCAGCCAAAGTGGCTACTGCTATTGTATCTATTTACGTTTTCGCTCTAATTGTTAAGTTTTTACCATTTATTCTTGTTATTTTTACATTTAGCTTGATTCTGGCTGTAGATGTATGGAATTGGTCATTATGGATTTCGATTCTGGTATTTATTTGGCCAGTGATTGTTGTCTTTTTTTACTGCGCACTCAATAAAAGCCTAAAATATGATACAAGTAATCTATTCTGAGATGAGTTTTTTAACAATCGCAAGCTGATTTTTTTCAGTGATTAATCAACTGAGGGTAAAAAACAGGTGCTCTATTAATGCCGAATTTTTAAAAGGTACAGTATGAACAAAAACGACCTATTCACTATTATGTTTAATGCATTTATCGGTGATTCTATCCCTTGATTATTTTACCTAATCCTGCCATGACTATTTAAAAGCGCAAATACAGAGATATTAAAACTTTTATTTAAGGCGGATCTAACTATAAGTAAAAACTTTAAGAAGGACAGTTAACAAAAGAGTATAACCCAAGCAGGCTGATAATCAGGTGTTTTCTCGCAGTGAATAATATGATTGGAGTAGAAAACTGAATAAGCAGGGTGTTGTTTACCAAGGAATATGAAGCCGAATCGGAAAATTAAATGCAGGGATAGAAAAGGGTTATATGATATCTATAAATATCTTATTATTTACCTATTAAATAGATTAATAATTTTTAAGTCGTTTTAAATTTTCTCGATGTATATTATATATCTGATGGGTATATAACATCTTAGTTTAATCTAAGTGAGATATATACAATGCCATTTTTAACTACTCAAGCCGTAGTGGATTTTAGCAGCCTCCTTTGGCACTGATTGTGGCGGAAAATTACTTTAATGTAATGTTCACTGATGTTTACAAGCTAAACAGTATAAGGCTTTATTTCTGCTTACATTATGCGACGATAAATATCGTTTAATATCTGATAATTCATATCAAAGAGGGGCTATTTTCGAATATGTTGCTTAATGATTAAGACGCTATTGCATCAATGCTGATCTTAGCTATATTATAATAAAATAATATATGGTTAGATTGATTTTAATTGAAAATTATTTTCTCATGAAGATAAAGATAATTAACTTCTATATTAATTATATAGGATTATTATTATAAAATAGAGTATGATTAAATTAATTTTAGCCTGAATTTATATTTTAAAGTAATTAAGTATACAGGGTTCCTTTGGAAATGTTTAAAAAAATGAATTTGATGCGGCATTTTACTTGCTATTTGTTCGGCTGGGAATCCTTATTTTGTAATAAGTTACAGAAGTAAGTTCATGTTAATAGAATAGTCGTTGATGATTCTGGTTTAAATCATGGAATTAAGCATTGATCAAAAGTGATTATATAAAAACCGGGATGAAGTAGAGTGTGTGTTTATGTCCCATAAATGAATCATTTATTCCGTTATTAGGAAAGTTATCGTTACAGAATGGCTAATGAAGCGATTATTTATACCCAGTTTTAGAGATAAAGCGTTGCCTGAGTATCTTAATTGATGTTTAAAAGTGGCCGTTTTTATTCCGCCTAGGATAAGTGGGACAAAACACTTGTGGTAACTGTCGAGAGTGACAGTTGCTAAATATCTAACAGATTTATTGAGGTCGTAGATGAAAGATAACATTGTTAAAGTGGAAAGTACCCTTAAAACCGAACTTCTCTCTCAGACGTCAGAAAATATAACTAATAACGTAAAAAATATACCTATTCTGTCACGTCGCCCCGATTGCGGGGGATATCTGTGCTGGCAGCAGCAGGCTGAGGTACTTTCAGCTTTGGTACGGGCGTTAGATTTTGGTGAAAATTACTTAAATCCACTGGGTTGCCCGAAGCTGTTACTGAATCAGGGTACAGTGCGGATTTCTTGGCTTCAACGGCTGGAGCGCTGTTCTGTGGGCGCACCCGGTACCTTGATTGCGATAGAAGAAGATGCCTGGCAGGTCACAACCGGCAGTGAGGATGTTCGGATCGGCGGTTTCGCCACACTTGAGGGCAAATTACTGTCTGCCGGGGAGCTTGCTGGTATATCAGAATTCAGGCCCGGTACGCAGTTGCCTCTGCTTTCCCCACAACAGGCTCAGAGTGTAAAAGATACCCTCCAGATACTTGCGCCCAGTGAATCATTCTGGCGTGAGCGTCTTGCCTCTTTACTGCCGCTTCAATTGCCTTTCGAAACTGCCGGAGAGTCGGTAGAACCTGAATGGGTATGTAGTGACTGGCAACCCCCGTTGTTGAAAAACAGTGAAGAGTTAAAAAATGGTGAAGAAGCCCCATTGCGGACATTGTTGCAGGCATTCGCCATTTATCTCGCACGTTTGACTCATCAGACCGAATTCCAAATCGGTTGGTGTGTGGAGAGAGCAAAAGATGAACTGGGTATGTTGTCTGGTTTGGCGCCGGTGGTGCCAATGAGTATTGAGGTGGCGTTTGATCAGCCGTGGTGTGTGGTAGCGAACTGGATAAATGATGAGCTTACCCGGCTGGCGCAGCATCGAACATTTTGTCGTGATCTCCTTTCACGCTCTCCTTCACTGCGCGCTATCCCGGCATTAGCAACAAGCCGGCCGTGGCGGATTACGGTCTCTGTAATACCGGATGACAGACCGTGGGAGCAGAACGCGTTAGGTGAATTGCTGACACTCCAGATGAATACTCAGGGTAGTTTTCGCTGGATCTACGATGCAAATCGTCTGAAAGCGGAAACGGTTCAACGAATGAGTGAACATTTACAAGTGCTGGCATCGTTGGCAGGGGAGGAGGAGGACATTCCTGTCTGGCAGTTCAATTTGTTGTCTGAGGCTGAACGCACGCTACTGCTGGAAACCTGGAACGCCACGGAAACGGTATATCCTGACCAGTTATGTATTCATCAGTTGTTTGAACAACAGGCGGAGAAAACCCCGGAAGCGACAGTGCTGATAGCCGGAAATAGGGCCCTAAGTTATGCGGAACTGAATACCCGCGCTAACCGGTTGGCTCATCAACTGATTGAACAGGGGATTTGCCCGGATGACCATGTGGCTATTTTGTTAGAACGGTCCATTGAACTGGTGGTGGCTCAGTTGGCTATCCTCAAGGCAGGTGCTGTTTATGTACCGATCGATCCGAGTGTGCCGGATGAACGGAAAAACTGGCTGATAAGCGATTGTTCAGCCAAATTGTTGCTCATTAATGATCAGGATGATGTCCCGGTTGGCCTGACTGCGCCGTTATTCCATCTTTCCGCTGAGACAGGCACGTACAGGGAAGATGCGTGTTTTAATCCTCATTTACCCCGGTCCAGTACCGAGTCAGCGTATATCATGTACACCTCCGGCTCGACCGGTACGCCAAAAGGAGTCGTTGTGCCGCATCGGGCGGTGGTTCGGCTAGTTATCAATAATGGCTATGCCGAAATTGGGCCGGATGACCGGGTGGCTTTTGAGGCTAACCCAGTTTTTGATGCCAGCACGTTTGAAGTTTGGGCGCCGTTGCTCAATGGTGGCGTGCTGGTGGTGATTGATCACGCGACTGTACTGACGCCAAAAGAGTTTGTTCAGGCATTGCAGGTTCATCGCATTACAGTGTTATGGCTGAGTGTCGGGCTGTTTAACCGGCTGGCGACAGCGTTGTCTCCGGTTTTTCCGCAGCTCAAGATCCTGATTGTCGGCGGAGATGTCCTCGATCCGCATGTCATTGCCCAGGTTCTGCGTGATAGCCCACCACAACAATTATTGAATGGCTATGGTCCGAGTGAAGGCACCACTTTTACCACCATCTACCGTATTACGGCGTTACCGCAGGGAGTGGCCCGGATCCCCATTGGCCGACCAATAGCCAATACGCGGGTTTATCTGCTGGATGCTTATGGTCAGCCAGTGCCGTTGGGGGGAGCCGGTGAGATTTATATCGGTGGAGATGGTGTTGCCAGTGGTTACCTTAATCGCCCTGAGTTGACGGCGGAACGTTTCCTTGTCGATCCGTTTAGCGATAAACCGGGGGCACGCATGTATCGCACTGGGGATTTGGCCCGCTATCTGCCAGACGGTAATCTGGAGTTTCTGGGTCGTAATGACCAGCAGGTTAAAATTCGTGGATTCCGGATTGAGCCGGGAGAAATTGAAGCCCGGTTGACAGCACACTCTGCGGTGCGTGAGGCGGTTGTGCTGGCGCTGGGTGACGGTCAGGATAAACGTCTGGCGGCTTATGTGGTAGCAGAAGCAGATGAAGAGTTGGTTAATTGTCTGCGTACTCACCTGAGCGCCATTTTACCGGATTATATGGTGCCGGCGGCCTTTGTGCGTCTGGATGTTTTCCCGCTGACCCCAAACGGCAAACTGGATCGTCGGGCGCTGCCGATGCCGGGTGAAGAGGCTTTTGCCCGGCAGATTTACGCAGCGCCGCAGGGGGAGGTGGAAACCGCATTAGCGGCTATCTGGCGTGAGTTATTAGGCATTGAGCGAATTAGCCGGCATGACAGCTTCTTTGCGCTGGGGGGGCATTCACTGTTTGCCTTACGGATGATTGACCGCCTGCGCCAGCTTGGGCTGACGCTGGCTGCCCGAGATTTATTCCAATCTCCGGTGTTGTCCGGGCTTGCCCGAATGTTGGGGCAACATCGGGCGGTGATGGCGCCGGCTAATGTCATCACCCCGGCGACGATGACACTGACGCCGGAGATGTTGCCGCTGATTGATCTGACTCAGCCAGAAATTGACCACATTGTTGAGCAGGTGCCCGGCGGGATTGCTAATGTGCAGGATATCTATGCCCTGTCGCCGTTGCAGGACGGCATCTTGTTCCATCATCTGCTGGCGAAGGAAGGTGACCCCTATCTGCTGGCCTATCCGATGATTTTTGCTGACCGGGCGCTGTTGGATCGCTATCTGGCGGCGATGCAACAGGTGGTTGATCGCCATGATATCCTGCGGACCGCGTTTATCTGGCAGGGATTATCTGCACCGGCGCAGGTGGTCTGGCGTCAGGCGCCTTTATCGGTCGCTAAACTGACTCTGGACCCGGCTGACGGGCCGATTGGCGAG
>NZ_JBEJZY010000087.1:0-6528 GCF_040256935.1 Photorhabdus viridis | reverse complement strand
GAATATCAAAAGCCATCGCGCCCTGCGCAAAGAAATACTGCTTGTCAGGGATGCTGTCGGTTCGCCAGAATCCACTGACTAGCGCAGGATTGCCGCCTCTCAGCGGGGTCATATGCAGAGGCCCACGGTCATAACGGGCATACCAGGCCAGTGTGGAAATATCATCAAAATGCCCCTCACCATAGAAGTGCAGGGAATCACCTTCTCCCGGCACAAAACGTATCGGACGTATTAGCTGATTAATGGCGAAATAACTCTCCGGGACACTGCCCGGCAGCGGTGTCAAGTCCGGGTATTTACCAGCCCGGATCATCAGACCATCGTGGTAAGGACTCATCACCACATCCGTGTAGCGGGCCAACATTGTGCGTATCCAATGTTCCCCACCCAATCGTCCTACAAAGCGTTTGGACAACAGGGTGATCCAATTAATACTGCGGATGGCATGTTCATACTGTAATACCGCAGTATGAACTGTAGAATTGACTTGCAATGCAGGGTAACGTTGCGCTAACTGGTACTCTAAGGGAAAATAGTCATGGTAATCTCTGGGGATGACTAGGGAGTAACCACAGTCTCCAGTGTCGGGTTCGAGCTGTTCACACAGAAAGTCCAGCCAGGCCATAAAACGAACCATGCCTTCTTGCTCTTTCAGATAATCCCAGGGCAGTGTCAGACTCAGGTAAGAGCTACTATCGTCACCATCATCCTCATCGGAATCCAGGTAACGCATCAGATAGCGAGGGGCTTCATAGAGATTTTTTGCATCACTGACTACCCAACTAGAAGGCTGGTTTTTTTTCCGATTAAGAATACCTTCTTCGACTTTGGCAATATTTTCCGGTGAATATTTTTTTAATCCCCTCAGTGAATGACGATGAAAACGCAGGTGGGTACCAAACTCTTCGCGAAAACGGCGATAGCAGGCCAGAATGCGTTGTTTTTTCTCCAGGGTGTAGCCCTGTTTAAAAAACAGGGTTATCGAGAGACCCAGGCGGGAAACAGTCAGTCCATCGCCATTGATAAAAAGAAAAGAAGTCAGTTGGGATTTCAACTGGGCAAAGTAAGCCAAAGTTTCCATATTCTCTCCGTTCATGATGAGACAGTGGATAATCCGTTATTCCCACATATTTTTTCCTTCCCGTATCAAGTGCCAGATCGTTGTGCCTGACTCCGCGCCCTGAATATCAAAAGCCATCGCGCCCTGCGCAAAGAAATACTGCTTGTCAGGGATGCTGTCGGTTCGCCAGAATCCACTGACTAGCGCAGGATTGCCGCCTCTCAGCGGGGTCACATGCAAAGGTCCACGGTCATAACGGGCATACCAGGCTTGTGTGGAAATATCATCAAAATGACCCGCGCCATAGAAGTGCAGGGAATCACCTTCTCCCGGCACAAAACGTATCGGACGTATTAGCTGATTAATGGCGAAATAACTCTCCGGGACACTGCCCGGCAGCGGTGTCAAGTCCGGGTATTTACCAGCCCGGATCATCAGACCATCGTGGTAAGGACTCATCACCACATCCGTGTAGCGGGCCAGCATTGTGCGTATCCAGAATTCCCCGCCCAATTGTCCTACAAAGCGTTTGGACAGCAGGGTAATCCAGTTGATGCTTCGTATCGAGTGGGCATAATCATCCAGTGTGGTATGAACTGTAGAGTTGACTTGCAGGGTCGGGTAGCGTAGGGCCAGTTGATACTCTAAAGGAAAATAGTCATGGTAATCTCTGGGCAGGACCAGACAATAACCACAGTCTCCCCAGTCAGGCTCAAGTTGTTCACACAGAAAGTCCAGCCAGGCCATAAATTTGGTCATGCCCTCTTGTTCTTTCAGATAATCCCAGGGCAGCACCAGACCCAGGTAGGAGCTACTATCATCACCATCAATTTCTCGGGAGTCCAGGTAATGCATCAGATAGCGGGGAGCTTCATAGATATTTTTAGCGTCACTGATATCCCAGGTAGAAAGCTGGTTTTTTTTCTGATTCAGAATACCCTCTTCCACTTTGGCTATATTTTCCGGGGAATATTTTTTTAGCCCTTTCAGTGCATGACGGTGAAAACGCAGATGAGTGCCAAATTCTTCGCGAAAACGACGATAACAGGCCAGAATGCGTTGTTTTTTCTCCAGCGTGTAGCCCTGTTTAAAAAACAGGGTTATTGAGATACCCAGGCGGGAAACAGTCAGTCCATCGCCATTGATAAAAAGAAAAGAGGTCAGTTGGGATTTCAATTGGGCAAAGTAATCATTAGTATCCATAATTTTCTCCGTTCATTATGAGGCGGTGGCGAATGTCACACTCGCCAGCATTGCCAGGATGGCGGCTAATGCCGCAGCGCTTACCGCAGCAGCAGCGATTAAAATTTCTCCCAGTTCAATCAGCGCCGCAGCGACGGCAAGGGTGACGAGGATAACAACGGCAACTTCGGCAATAATCACAACCACTTCCAGCATTCCTTCACCCACCTCTTTTAATATTTGCATCCAGCTCATGTTTTTTAGATCTTCCAGGGTGATATCTGAACCCTGTTGCACAGTCTGCCACCGGGCTTTTATCTCACGCTCAGTCCAGGTCACGATTTTTCCCGTTTGTTCATTAACCCAGGAAAAAACGTAGCTGACCTGATGGCTTATCGGGTCAATAATTTCTTCACACACCCACTTGCCGGCTTGATTGAACCAGGTACCAAACTGGGCAAGGAGCTCCCGGGTACTGTCGCGGACATAACTCAACCCATTTTCGGCCAGACCAGCCACTTCCTGCCCGAGGATAACCCAGTCTTCATAGCTGGGTAAGAAAGACCAACGGGAAGTGCTGAGAAGCGGCGGATTTTTTGTCAGGGGTTGCGGGATCGTACCCGGCACGCCCTCTTCGGGAGGTACGGGTAAAGCTTCATCATCAGGAGGTGAACCGGGTGGCAGTGGGGCCAGTGGTATAGGATTTTTATAGTGTTGGGAACCGGGTTGGTAATGTTTCCGCCACGCTTCATCATACTGTTTTTGCTCTTCTGTGCGGTTATCGATGACACGCATCACGCCAAAGCGAGAACGGGTAGCAATCTGAATATAATCTTTTTCTTGGTCTCGACTTAGATCATCTCCCGGAAATTTCACCTCAATCAACATCTTCAGATTATCGGGGTGTACAGAACCATCGAAGTAGATGGCATTTCTGCCCGGCCAGCGGAGATCCTCATCTTTAACCAGAATAATATCGGGCCGACGGATACCAACAACCCCAAATTTCTCCGCATCGTCAGCAGAAGGCCGGGCAAACGGATTACTGGATTGCGGTAAATTATCACCATAACGCTGCTTAGAGACTTGACTGGTCGCCAGCATAGGCAGAGGAACGTCCTTTTTCCCTCGGATAGCAAACACCACTTCTGCTTTATAGGACCATAAAAAGTCATGTTTAAGCTCCTCAACCTTAATCAACCCACTCATAATGATTTGATTAAGAAAGCGGATCGCCCCCTGTTTAGTCACAATCATCGCAGGCAGACGCAGGGCATATTCAGCTTTTTCCGCCAAATAGCAGGGGTCTTCATCGGCCGGAAAGACCCCGATTTCCATCGTACAGTTAATTGAGGTGACGGCCGGGCACATCTTGCCGCTGTTGGATATTGTCATACTTATTTCTCCGTAAATTCCATAACATACTCTACCGGCGTATTACCGCTGGCTCGGTATAAGGTTTTCTTCGGTTTCGGTGGGGCTTCCGGTGAACTCATTTGCAGATTTTCTTCAACCTTACTCTGTACAGTCACGGTTCTGCCCAGCGCGTCGGTTTTACCGGAAAGGGTCTGCCCGTCAGCGGTGGTGATAGTGTAGAGGGTATCCACCAGCGGTTTACCGCTCTGCTCACTCAGCAGGGTATAGCGGGCGGCGTAGTCAAACAGCGCATCAGCGGATTTTTTACCGGTGGTATGGTCGGTCATGGTGATACTGACCCCTTCGATACGGATGTTCCCCATCGGGTCAATGACTATCTGCCCGCCTGCGTTCCCAATGGTGATTTGCCCGCTTTCAGAACGCAGCTTGATATGTTTACCCACGGTAATTTGCTGATTATCGGTGATGTTTAATTGATAGCTTTTACCAATGGAAATGGCTTGCTGGCCTTTAATGGTCACCGTTTGATTTTGACTGACGTCAAGTGTCTGGAAGCCCTGCACGGCTTCGTCATCATCGTTTTTAATGATGGTGGTGCGGTTATGTTCAACTTCTGTTTTCTGGTCATGGCTTATTTGTGTGGTTTCATCCCTGAGAACCCGCGTATTCATATCCCGTTGAGCATGAATAAACACTTCCTCGCGGCCGTTTGCATCATCAAAGCGCAGTTCATTAAATCCCTGTCCTCGGTGAGTCTGGGTTTTAAAGGTAGTCCGGGTTTTCTCCACCGGTAAATCAAGCGGCGGGCGGTTGAGACCGTTGTAGGTACAGCCCGTCACAATCGGGCGGTCAATATCGCCGTTGAGATAGCTGACTATCACCTCCTGCCCAACACGCGGTATCGCCATAAAACCGAAACCGCTGCCGTTCCAGCCTTGTGCAACCCGCACCCAGCAGGAAGCGAGGTCGTCCGCTTCATCGTAACGGTTCCAATGGAAGTGGATACGTATCTCGCCGTGTTTGTTAACATAAATCTCTTCGCTTCCCGCCCCGACCACCGTGGCGACTTCATCACCGTCCGCTAGCGGTTTGTAGCGGTAAGGTGGTCGCCAGTCTTGTCGCCCTGGAATAAAGGTGACATCGTTTGTCAGTGTTGTTCCTTCGCCGCCGTCGTTTGACGCAATAGGCTGCCGCCCATGATGAGTGACAGAGAGCACTTGCCAGCGGTCATTCATCGCTTCTATTGGATGGGATTGCAGCGTAAAAATTTTGCCTGGACGCAGCCGGATACAGTTGGTTTGAGCCGTGCCGACTTTGCTGTAGTTTTGTAACTGCTCTAACCGTAGTTGGGTAAACGGTTTTCCTTCCGCATCCCACTGGAAACGCCCGTAGCTTTCAAACACCAAATCGTACCCACGATTGTCAACTGTCTTCCGGTGTTCGAGCGAATATTTAGGGTTAAGAAAGTTATAGTCTTTCTGGACCGTGCCATTCGGGCACAGGTATTCGCCATAACTCCACTGGTATGCAGTGGTATCGGTATCGTCCGTTTCAGGATGCGTATTGTAAGTAAGATCGATATCCGCCCGCATGCCCAAGTGGCAATCACAGAACAACATCTGTCTTTCATCAAACCAGAAGATAATGCCTTCTTCCGCCGCCAGACGGCACCAGAAGTCATAGTCTGATTCCCGTTTTTGCGTGGTGTATTCCCGTTCAGCATGGCGTTTATAGAGCGTATCGCGGGCAAATGAAATACGATGCTCTTTAAGCAACTGCGTTAAGATTTCCGGTACGGACTGTCGATGGAAGATACGGCTATTCTGATTAAGCGTCATCAGCCACATTGAGGGGCGGATAGTGAAGGTATAAAAAGTACGACGGCCATCGGTGTTACCCTGCTCAGCACCGGCTATTAAACCATTAATGGTACGTTCGGTGACGCCATTACGGGCAATGGTCAGTGATGCACTGTCCCCCAGCTGGTCATTCAAAGGAATATCATCACGTGAGCTAACCACCTTTAACGTCAGGCTATAAAGCTGTGATAACTCTTCCTGCAAGGTAAATTGCGATACCTGAAAGGTTGTTTGGGGCAATATGCCAATTTGGCAGGTGAAAACTAATCCATCCATATTTGAAACCTTACATAATTGAACCTTAATCCTGAAACGGAGATAACGCCATACAGCGCTTCTTCATATTACCAAGCCGGTGTTTCAACTTTATGGCTCTGAATAAAAAAATAGTTCCATCCTGTTCCACAGTAAAAAATGAAAGCGGAAAACTAAGTCACTTAATACGTGGCATTTGTAGAGAACAATAAACAGCATCCAGCTGAGTAGCGTGGAAATAAATAATAGAGAATTTCGTCCTCTGAGTTTTATGACCACAAGATCACGATATTTATCATATTAACATGACAAAAATGTGATACACATCACATAAAATGGCTAATTAATCACTATCCATCGTATGGAATGAATAAACATCACCGTAAATTTTTGCTTAATACGGAGGAAATCTAAAACCTCAAAAGCGTTAGGATATTAATCAACCTCGGCTTCGTTTAAATTTTGTTTTCTTTGACAAAAACTTTGATCGTGCCTCAGGCACTAAGTTCCCTTCTTAAGCAAACCTCAGGTTATTTAAATATTTTCTCGCCGGTTATTTTATGCAAAAAATCGTAAAAATAACGCAATAAAAAGGGGATAAGCAGATTAATCTGGCAGGATTTAAGCCCTGAGAAAAGGATTGATTATCGGAGGCGTGACTTATTAAAACTGCGGGTAAAACAACATGAGTAAAGATAAAAAGTGGGTATGATTAGCGTTAGTTAAACGTAAAACACGATGGCTAATGATGATTAAACTTAATAAAAAGCAGGTGTTAAAAGCGGTAAAAACAAC
>NZ_JBEJZY010000086.1:0-6724 GCF_040256935.1 Photorhabdus viridis | reverse complement strand
GTTGTTTTTACCGCTTTTAACACCTGCTTTTTATTAAGTTTAATCATCATTAGCCATCGTGTTTTACGTTTAACTAACGCTAATCATACCCACTTTTTATCTTTACTCATGCTGTATTACCCGCAGTTTTAATAAGTCACGCCCCTTTCTGTTTTTTCCGATAATCAATTCTTTTCTCAGGGCTTAAATCCTGCCAGATTAATCTGTTTATCCCCTTTTTATTGCGTTATTTTTGCAATTTTCTGCATAAAATAACCGGCGAGAAAAGACTTAAATAACCTGAAGTTTGCTTAAGAAGGGAACTTAGTGCCTGAGACACGATCAAAGTTTTTGTCAAAGAAAACAAAATATAAACGAAGCCGAGGTTGATTAATATCCTAACGATTTTGAGGTTTTAGATTTCCCCCGTATTAAGCAAAAATTTACGGTGATGTTTATTCATTCCATACGATGGATAGTGATTAATTAGCTATTTTGTGTGATGTGTATCACATTTTTGTCATGTTAATATGATAAATATCGTGATCTTGTGGTCATAAAACTCAGAGGACGAAATTCTCTACTCCTCCCGCAGATAATCCATACAGACCTGATATTGGGGACGATGCGCTGTCCGGCCACTGTGTTTTTCCTGATAAAGACGTTCACACTCCGCTTGTTTTAATTTTTCCAGCTGAATGTCTAAACTTTGACCTGTTGAGCTGACACGCGCATAACCAATTTTTGCCATAACCTATCATTATCTCTTAGATCATTTGATTGAGTACTTATGATAGGACTTTTGAGAGCCATTTCCAATGGTTGTCAAAAAGTATACTTTTGATAGATTTAAATTTGATCAAATCGTTCGATTCGTTTATATTGTTTGAATCACACGATCATTCAATGAGGGGATTATTATGGATGCTCTTTCTGCCAATGAAGCCAAAACCCAGTTTGGTGACATGCTACTCAAAGCACAACGTGCCCCAATCCAAATAAATAAAAACGGAAAACCCGTTGCGGTGGTTATCTCAATGGATGAGTACGAAAGTATTGAAACACTCCGGTTAAAATTATTGCAGTCAAGAGCGGCACAGGCTCGCGTTGATATTGAGACCGGTAATACCATTGATGGCGAAGCCTTTTTTAATGAACTGATATCAGGTCAGTACGATTAGAACTTCACATATTGGGGAGAAAAAAATGTCTGTAGCCGGACTGAGTGCAGCACAATTACAGCGGGTGAAACGTATACACGACTATACTACCCGTTTTCCTCTTTCCGAAACCAGCGATGCGCAATTACTGAAAACCTGTTACGACTATATGGATGTATTCAAACAGGTGATAGACAGTGCATCAACTGCCCAACTGGATGATATCTGCCAGCAATACGCCGGTTTTTTCCGATTCGCCAAACTGATGGAAATGCTGGCTGAGGGTATTATCGACGTTCCCAGGGATCATTAACCATAATGGCCATACCAAACTACCGCTTAACGCCTGATGCTCAGGCCGATTTGATTGAAATCCGCCATTTTACCGTACAGCAATGGGGTGAGGTGCAATCGAAAAAATACCTGTCAGAACTTCAACAAACCTTTCGTTTGCTGGCTTCTACCCCCGCTATGGGGAGAAACAGGCCGGATGTAGGATCGGGAGTATTGAGTTTTCCTCATGTCAGCCATGTCATTTATTACCTCATCCATGAACGGCAACCGGTTATATTTGGTGTCCTGCACAAACGTATGGTGCCCGCAAATCATCTGGATAGACGCGGAATATTTGACTGTCTGGCCTCATTGAATCCGGGATTCACAATGGAAAATATCAAGCGTATTCACTTATTATCCCGTACAGAAATTGAAGAATTCTATGCCCGCCCCGAATTCAATGATCACGAACAAAACCTGTATTTTTCCTTAAGTCCGGCAGAACGGGCTGCTCTCGAACAGTTCCGCAATACCCAGACCCGTATCCATTTCATCCTGCAACTGGGTTATTTCAAGGCTAAACAACAGTTTTTCAACCTGTCATTTGATGAGGCCAGCCATGATATTCAGTATATTGTGGCCACTTATTATAGCGATACTGATGCGACCCGGTTCAAAGGCACACTCTCCCGTAAATATAGGCGCAGTCAGCAACAGGCAATACCTGTTGCACTGGAGGAACATCTGGTTAATTGTGGTTGTTCGACCGGCGCCTGCCGATTAAAGGTGCGGTCATAAATATCACATTCCAAGGCCCTTAATTGAAATAGCCATAAAACCAGAGCAGGTTTTAAACTGTTATTAAAAACTATTGTTTTAATTTATAGTTTTAATCGGTATAACATTTTCATCGTTGTTTTTACCGCTTTTAACACCTGCTTTTTATTAAGTTTAATCATCATTAGCCATCGTGTTTTACGTTTAACTAACGCTAATCGTACCCACTTTTTATCTTTACTCATGCTGTTTTACCCGCAGTTTTAATAAGTCACGCCCCTTTCTGTTTTTTCCGATAATCAATCCTTTTCTCAGGGCTTAAATCCTGCCAGATTAATCTGTTTATCCCATTTTTATTGTGTTATTTTTGCGATTTTCTGCATAAAATAACCGGCGAGAAAATACTTAAATATCTATCTGCTTGGATAATACTCCTTTACGTGCAGATTTCTTTTCGATTTTTTATTGATGATTAAACTTTCGATTAAATACAATTAACTCTTCTTCTGAAAAGTTGTATTTACTGCGTTAAATGCGCCCTTAATATAAAAGCTTTAATCAGAAAAAATAGGTAAAAAATTTAATCATCAAAGATAAAAAACAATGATTAAATTTTTTTTAACGCGGGTAAAAAATTCGATATTATACTGACACAGGAAGAAAAAACATCATGGAAAACGGGGTTTAAACTGATTAATAAGGTAACAGAGTTAACCAAATAACAAAACATAGGATTAGCAGTATTCAAAATGATTAAAAAAATGGGCTTTGATTTTAATACCATTGGTATATCGATTACCCCCTCTGGTTTCAAAACTGAGGAATTCTCCCCCTAAATTCTCATTGAAAGTGAAGCAAACATTTAAGATTTAGGGGAAGATCGATAGGGCGCCGCCTCAGAACGGATAACCTACACTTGGGTAGCAGGTTATCCTCCAGCTGTCACCCCAGGGCACTCAGCTTTTCCAGCGGGAACTGCGGATCACGTGACAGATATTGAGGGGAACCAGTCCGGGCTCTTTATCCTGTCTGACATCCGTATTGAAGTTACCTAACGTTATCTGGGATTTGTCCTTGATGCCGTCATAAAAAGCCTGAATGATATCTTCCTTGAAGCGGTCAGTGCGTGGGTGTTGCTGTACAACAGCACTGCGTTCACTGTCGCTGAACGCTTCGTAATTGATGCCCAACACGTCCATTTCAACGCCAGCGGTGACGAGTGCAATTTCGGGCACCATAAACTCCGGAATGCCCGGTGTGGTATGCAAGGCAATCGCCGCCCAGACTTTATCAATATCGGCCTGAGCGATGCCATATCCTTGCAGGAAATGTTTCGCCGCATTTGCGCCGTCAACCTCGAATCGTTTGTCACAGCTACAGTGCTCATGTGTCAGGCCGATGTCATGAAACATACATCCGACATAGAGCAACTCATGATCCACGTTAAGCCCAAGACGCTGGCCTGCGAGCGCTCCCCAGTAGTAAACACGACTCGAGTGATGAAAAAGCAGGTCAGATTCTGTATCGCGGATGAACGTGGTTGCGTCACGGGTTATTTGGGTATCGGGAATACTCACACTATTAATTGAAAAACTCATATGCTTATGCTGTCTCCGGTTGATTAAGTGGAGGTAAGCATAAAACACATGACACCTGTCCTGAATTAACTTATAACGATGATTAAGGACATTCAGATTAAATAAGACTTCTGCAAAGCAATGATTCATAACATCACCATACTGGCTGTGCCTAACGTTCAGCTGCTTGATATCTCAGGCCCTCTGGATGTGCTCGCTGAGGCGAACCGCATATTGCACCGGCAGGTCTATTCCCTGAGCGTGATGTCGACCGGGCCAGACATCATCACTTCCTCTTCAGGCGTTAGGCTGATGGCCGATGTGATTTTGAGCCATACCGCCAGCCATTCGGCAGACACGTTTCTTGTAGCTGGCGCGCCGGATGCGTATAACCATACCCTTTCAGACCAGGAACGCGCTGCAATCATCGAAATGTGTCATCGCAGTCAGCGTTACGGCTCCGTCTGTACTGGCGCTCTGCTGCTGGCGCAGACTGGATTGCTGAAACAGCGTCGGGTGACAACCCACTGGGGGTGTGCCGAACTGCTCGCGATGCGTTTTCCCGAAATCACTGTTGAACCGGACATGTTCTATGTGGCTGATGGGCCGCTGAGAACTGCTGCGGGGGTGACATCCGGGCTGGATCTGGCGCTCCGGTTGGTTGAAGAGGATCTGGGCCGCGAGCTTGCGCTGGAGGTGGCCGCGAGTCTCGTCATGTTTTTCAGGCGACCGGTCTGTCAGGGGCACTTTATCCGCAGGAGTCAGTTGTCCCTATCCGGGAGAGCTGCTTTTCAGGATTTGCAACGCTGGGTGCAGGCAAACCTACAGGACATAAGTGGCCTACAGGATATGGCCGTCCACATGAACCTGAGCATCAGGCATCTGGGACGCTTGTTCCGCCAGGAGCTCAACATGAAAGCAGGAGTATGGTTGGAGAATGCACGTATTGAGAAAGCGCGAACGTTACTTGAAGAAGGCAGGGTCCCGCTCAAGGCAATACCGGGAGCCTGTGGATACAGAAGCAGCGATGTAATGCGCAGGGCCTTTGTTAAAAATATGGGCATGACCCCCTCTGTTTATAGAAAAATATTCATACAGACTTTGGCGTAGTTCAGTTTACGGTAAGGTGTTGACAATCTCTATACAGGTTTGAATTGGAAGCCACATTTCAAGGCGAGAATGATCGCTGGGATCAGCCGGTAAAAAATCATACTGTTGATAAAAGGGAACGACTTGTGGAGACATAGGATCGACAAATAACCCAATGGCCGAAATTTGTTGTGCAACCAATGCCGTTCGATATATAGCATCAATCAATAACCGCTCACCTAAACCTTGTCCTTGTTGTGAATCATCTACCGCAAGACGGGCTAGTTTGACCGCACTGAGTGGGTGGGGATAGTTTTTGTAATCTTTGTGAGCAGGTAGCGTTGTCACAGAATATCCGGTGAGAGTGTGATAACCCATGATTGTCGCAGGCGCAGAATCCCGGCAGGCCACATAAATTTTTGATATGCGCTTTACGGTTTTCTGTCGGGCCTGTTGTTGTAGAAACTGATTTAATTCAGCTACGCCGCAATCAAAAGTTTTACGATTATGTTGCTGAGTCACCTCTTCAATGATTATTGACATTCACCGTTTCCTTGTAGTGCTTCGCTGCTTTGAGCAACTTATTATTTGCTTTTGGCGGATTTTCCAAAGCTGCAAACAATGCATCAGCACCTGCCATTGAGAGGTGTAATGTTTCGGTCCGTTCAATCACATTACGTGCTTTCTCCATCGCTGATTCGATAAGAAATTGTGAAATGGTTGTACCGGAGTAATCAGCTGCCCTTTGTATGATGTCTTGAATCTCTGTAGAGATTCGTGCGACCAAACGGGCTTCTTTACGTTCTGCATGAGAAGTCATTATTTCACCTAAGTTTTCAGGTCTGATAGATAGAAAGAACGGAAGCGGTGTGCTTTACCTTCTTTGGTAAAGATCGCTGTTATTGCGATCAGGCGCCATTATGGCATATTAGTAATTAACGTCAATATGTGTGCCTTTTAGGCATACATATATAATCACGTGAGCTTTTTTAAGTTCAATGTTGTTTTAATCAGAAAAAACAGGCCAGAGCTAATTTTTTAAAAACCCTCTAAAGGTATGGAATAAATTTGTAAGTCATGCTGGTAATTTTAGAATTGCAGGAGTACTTTGTACTCTATGGTGAAGGAGGTTTGCCAGTGAGTTATGCGATAGAGTTTATTGAAACTAGTCTGTTTACCCGACAGATAAAAGAGATTGCCACTGATGATGAGCTTAAAGAACTGCAACGAGACCTTATCGAGTCCCCAAATAAAGGTGAGCTAATACGTGGTACTGGGGGGTTACGTAAAATCAGAATGGCTATAGGCTCACAAGGAAAAAGCGGTAGTGCCAGAGTTATCTATTTTCTAGCAACTGAAGATATTATCTATCTGGTGATGGTTTATCCGAAAAGTAAAAAAGATAGCTTAACGGATGCCGAGAAAGCAGAACTGAAAAAACTAACAAAATTACTAAAAGATGAGGTGTAACATGAGTTTTTTTGACGAGTTGAAAGCATCCCTCGAAGAAGCCGTTGAAATTAAACAAGGTAATAAAGCCGCAGCGCGTGTGACCCGATACGAAGTTGCCGACGTTAAAGCTATCCGTGTTCAACTTAACATTTCACAGGCAGAGATGGCGGAAGCTTTAGGCACTAGCCTTGATACAATTAAAAGCTGGGAGCAGAAGCGTCGAAATCCGACAGGATTAGCGGCAAAAGTGTTAGCTATCATCCAAGACAACCCTAATTTTTATAAGGCTCTGGCGACGCGTTGATTAGCGAAAAACGCCGTAAACCCTCGCCCAGTGCGGGCGGGGATATAAGGCGAAAAGCCCGCAGGGCTTTAAAGATCAATCTGGCGTTGACTGACTCTGAACGTAGGCTC
>NZ_JBEJZY010000085.1:0-7708 GCF_040256935.1 Photorhabdus viridis | reverse complement strand
GTTCAGTTCGCCGTAGCTGAGGGACTGTGCTTCAAACACCACGGCGGTAGCGTCAGGCGCTAGCTGAACCTGTTGTTCAAACAGTTCATGGATCAGGGCGGTCTGCGGGAAATCGGTTTGGGGGGCGTTGAAATTCATCAAAAGTTGCTGACGTTCAGCAGTAGGCAGAACTGGCAGGCTCAAAACAAGTCGCTGAGGTTCGTTATCCAGAGCTTCAACCAGGCCGCTGATAGCTGTAATCAGGTAGTTAGCCAGTCGGGAGGGATCAATCCTCGAGATGCTCTGGGTTACTAGGCTGAAGTCTTCCCCTAAGTCATCCACTGAGAGGGTCAATGGATAGTTTGTGCGTTCTTCTGCTGTTAGCATACGCATGCCTTTCCAAACTTTATCATCGGCCGCCCCTGAATGGCTATGCCGGTAATTGAGCAGGGTACTAAATAATGGCATCGGTGGTGTCACACCGCTACAGCGAAGGGCCAGCGCCAGAGGGGCTTGCTCATGATCTAGTAACGCTATTAGGTCATGGTAAGTGGTCTGCATCACTTCCAGTACACTGATGCCAGCAAGGGATATCCGCACTGGCAGCGTATTGATAAACATTCCCATTACCTGATCAGCACCGGCATAGCCTTGCAACCGGCCGAGCAGCACAGAGCCGAAGACTACATCATCACGACCGCTGGTCTGTGCCAGCACTTGAGCCCAGGCAACATGGAACAGTACACTTGGGTTGATTCCCAGGCGACGAGCTTGACTGCGGATCTCCCGTGCCAGCGTGATATCCAGCTTCAAATAGGCTTCAACCACATCTTTACCGTCACCCTGCACATTAAGTAGACCAAAAGGTGCTGTTGGTGCATCAATATCGGCGAGCCGGGCACGGAAATAGTCTTCATGCACGGAGGCCGGTACGCTCAGCGTTTGGGCAATAAAGTTGCGATATGGCAGTGGTACAGGGAGACCCTCTGCACGTCCCTGCAACAGCAAGTTGATTTCAGAGACGATAAGTTCCAGTGTCATATGATCGCTGATCAGATGATGGAAACTCAGTGCCAGCAGCCACTCGCAGTTGGCAGGGTCATGGGCGATGTCAGCGGCAAACAACGGTGCCTGATTCAGGTTTAGCCGGCGTTGACGCGGGTCGGTGTAGGCCTGCAACTGGGCCAACACATTATTCTCTGAAGTGGGCACAAAAGTATTCACTGGTAGTGGGGCCTGACGCCAAACTACTTGAACAGGCTGCGTTAATCCCTGCCAGCAAATAGCGGTACGCAGGATATCGTGGCGGCTGATCACCTGTTGCAAGGCACCAAGGAAAGCGTTAAGGCGCTCACAGGTATCAAAGGCCACTAGGCTGCATAACAGATAAGTGTCCCCTTGCTCCTGCAACCGATGGTGGAACAGAATGCCTTCCTGCAATGGGGCTAGCGGGTAGACATCCTGCACATTGGCCGTACCGCCGGGAACGGTGTCGATAATGATATCGATTTCCGCTTGAGACAGCGTCACCAGCGGCAGTAGGTCGGGGGTGAGGGTAGTGCAATCTTCGGTAATGCGATTAGGTGGTACGACGAAGACAGGTTTACCTTGATGTGCTTGTATCATTTGAGCCATTTCGGTGAGTACTGGTGTGGAGAAAACGCTACGCACATCAAGCAACCAGCCAGCATTACGCAATCGTTCAATCAGGCTGACGGCCATCAGTGAATGACCTCCGAGTTCGAAAAAGTGATCATGACGGCTGACGCGTTCTAGCCCCAGTAAATCTTGCCAGATCTGCGCCAGTGCGGTTTCCAATGTACCTTCTGGTGCTTCATAGACACGTGTTGCTACAGCAGAGTGGTCAGGTGCTGGCAGAACTTGACGATCGAGTTTGCCGTTAGGCGTCAGCGGGAAGGTTTCCAACATCACAAATGCGCTGGGGATCATGTACTCAGTCAGTTTCTGCGCAAGCTGTTGGCGCAGTTCTGCCGGCACCAGTTCAACGCCGGACTGAGGCCGGAGATAAGCCACCAGACGTTTGTCTCCCGAAATATCTTCACGAACGATGACAATGGCTTCGCTTACGCCAGGACACTGAATAAGTTGTGCCTCAATTTCACCGAGTTCAATCCGGAAACCGCGCAACTTGACCTGAAAATCGTTACGGCCGAGATATTCGATGTTGCCATCGGGCAACCAACGTCCAAGGTCACCCGTTTTGTACATACGTGAGCCAGGCGTAGTTGAGAATGGGTCGGTAATAAATCGTTCTGCCGTCAGTTCTGGACGATTAAGATAACCGCGAGTAACACCAGCCCCGCCGATATAGATTTCACCAGCCACGCCAATCGGCACAACCTGATCCTGCGTATCCAGAATATAGATCTGAGTATTAGCGATTGGTTGGCCGATAGGGACGTTGAACAAGTCGTGGGATATGACCTGATAAACCGAGGCCCATACTGTAGTTTCTGTCGGTCCATACTCGTTATAGAGAGCAATAGGTAACTCTAACTGTTCAATTCGAGTATAAAGTTCAGGTAGGCAGCGTTCACCTGCCACAATAAGGGCTCGGAGGGATGCCATATCTTCTTTATTAGCAAGTTGCAACAGACTGAGGGCCAAAGATGGCACACATAATAGGCAACTGATGTCATTCTGGCGTAGAGCCTGCAAAATGGCTGTAGGGTTGACAGTAATCGCTTGTTCTGGAAGACATAAACATCCTCCGCGCGTGAGTGTACTGAAGATACTGGCGAGGGAACTGTCAAATGCGATTGAAGACAAGAGTAAAAACCGTTCGAAATGCGGATACGTCAATTGTCGAGCATAAGTGGATGCAACGATATTGCTGTGTTCAACCATTACCCCTTTAGGATGGCCCGTAGAACCAGAGGTGTAGATGACATACGCCAAGTGGTGTGAGGTTAATCCCAGTGTATGAATATCAGGATTACTCTCTGCGTAAGCGCCAAAAATGGAGATGTCGATTAGCACAGTAGGCAGGCTGCTGCCCAACGTTTTGCTCAGGGCTGATTGGGTAAGTAGAACAACCGGCTCCGCATCGTTAAGTATATAGGCCAACCGCTCGGCTGGGTAGGCCGGATCCAATGGTACATAGGCTGCACCCGCCTTGAGAATGCCCAGTAAGCCCACGATCATCTCCAGGCTACGTTCAACACAAATGGCGACCCGGTCATCCGGCTGTACGCCCAAAGTAAGCAGATGATGGGCTAGTTGGTTGGCACGGCGGTTCAGTTCACTGTAGCTGATGGAGAATTCTTTGAACACTACGGCGGTAGCGTCAGGAGCGAGCTCTGCCTGTTGCTCAAACAACTCATGGATCAAAGTCTTCCGTGGGAAGTTGACCTCAGTGGTATTGAAGTCCACCAGTAGCTGTTGCCGTTCTGCGGCAGGTAAGATCGGCAGACTCAGAACAGAACGCTGAGGTTCGATTGCCAAGGCATCAACCAAGCCATTGATAGCTGTAGTCAGGTAGTTGGCGACCCGAGCGGAATCAATTCCCGCCACAGCCTGAACCACCAGATTAAAACCCTCCCCCAAGTCATCCACAGAAAGAGAAAGCGGATAGTTGGTGCGATCTTCGGTAGTTAGCAAGCGCATGCCGTTCCAGACCATATTATCCGCATTTGGCTGGCTATGGCGATAATTGAGTAAGGCACTGAACAATGGCATCGGTGAAATTACCCCACTACAGCGCTGAGCCAACGCCAGGGGAGCCTGTTCATGCTCCAAAAGAGTCATTAGGTCACGATAGGTGGCCTGCACGACTTCCAGCACACTGAGACCGACAAGGGATACTCGCAGCGGCAGGGTATTGATAAACATTCCCATTACGCGATCGGCCCCGGCAGAGCCTTGCAGGCGGCCTAACAGCACTGTGCCGAAAACCACATCGTCACGGCCACTGGTCTGCGCCAACACCTGAGCCCAGGCAACATGGAACAGTACACTCGGGCTGATACCCAGATGACGGGACTGGTTGCGGATCTCCTGTGCCAGCGTGGTATCCAGTGGCAAATGGGCTTCGGTAATATCTTCTCCGTCATTCTGCATATTAAGCAGGCCGAAAGGGGCTGTAGGGGCATCAACATCAGCGAGCCGAACGCAGAAATAGTCCTCATGCACCGAGGCTGGTACGCTCAGGGTTTGGGCGATAAAGTTACGGTAAGGCAGAGGATTGGATAGTTCCTCTGTATGCCCTTGTAACAGCAGGCAGATTTCATCAACGATAAGCGCCAGAGTCATATGATCACCGACCAAATGGTGGAAACTCAATGCCAGCAACCACTCATGGTTAGCTGGGTCATGGGCGATATCGGCAGCGAACAGAGGTGCTTGACTGAGATCGAGCCGACGCCGACGTGGGTTGGTGTGGGTCTGTAGCTGGGTCAGCACATTGTTTGCCGAGGCCGGCACAAAGGTGTTCACCGACAGGGATGCCTGACGCCAGACCACTTGTACGGGTTGGGTCAGTCCCTGCCAGCAGATGGCAGTACGCAGAATATCGTGACGGTTGATCACCTGTTGCAGTGCGTCAAGGAAGGAATCAAGACGTGCACGGGTGTTGAAGGTTATCTGACTGCATAACAGATAGGTATCCCCTTGCTCCTGCATTCGGTGATGGAACAGAATACCTTCCTGCAACGGAGCGAGTGGATAGATATCTTGTACATTAACCGCACCGCCGACCACCGTTTCAACGATCGAGTCGATTTCCGTCTGGGACAGCGTCACCAATGGCAATAAGTCTGGAGTGAGGACGGTACAATCTTCGGTAATGCGATTAGGCGGTACTATGAAGACAGGTTTACCTTGATGTGCTTGTATCGCCTGAGCCATGTCGGTGAGTACGGGAGCGGAGAAAACACTGCGCACATCAAGCGCCTGACCTAGACCGCGCAACCGTTCAATCAGGCTGACAGCTATCAGCGAGTTACCACCGATCTCAAAAAAATGATCGTGACGCCCGATACGCTCCAAGCCCAGCAACTCCTGCCAAATTTGCACCAGTATTGTTTCCAGTTCACCGACGGGTTCCTCATAGTCACGGGTGACTACCGCTGATTGGTCAGGAGCCGGCAGTGCTTGGCGATCAAGCTTGCCATTAGGCGTGAACGGGAAGGTTTTCAGTGTCACAAAGGCGCTGGGTAGCATGTATTCGGCTAGGTGCTGTGCCAGTTGCCAGCGCAGTTCAGCCGGCACCAGTTCAATGCCGGACTGAGGCCGGACGTAGGCCACCAGACGTTTGTCACCGGGGATATCTTCGCGGGCGATAACGATCGTCTCACGCACTCCTGGACACTGAGAGAGGCGCGCTTCGATTTCACTGAGTTCGATACGGAAGCCGCGCAACTTGACCTGAAAGTCGTTACGGCCCAGGTATTCGATACTGCCGTCGGGCAGCCAGCGGCCGAGGTCACCAGTTTTATACAGACGGGCGCCAAAGGCAGTGGAAAACTGGTCGGGGATAAAACGCTCCGTTGTCAGTACCGGGCGGTTAAGGTAACCGCGGGCCACCCCTACCCCACCGATATGGATTTCACCGGCCACACCGAGCGGCACGGGCTGACCCTGTGTATCCAGAATATAGATTTGGGTATTGGCGATAGGCTGGCCGATAGGAGGTACTTTCTCATCTTGGGCATTGCATAGGTAGAAAGTTGCACAGATGGTACTTTCCGTTGGGCCATAGGCATTGATCATGCGTCGCCCTATTGCCCAGCGTTTGATCAGCGTTGGAGGGCAAATCTCGCCACCGACGACCAGAGTTTGTAGTGTCTCCGGTATTGTGTCCAATGCAGCTAATGCCGTCGGCGTCAGAAGCATATGAGTAATGGCATTTTCTTTCAGGGTATGGAACAGTTCAGAACCAGGCAGGAGCTTTGTACGTTGAGCGAGTTGGAGGCGGGCCCCTGTCAGGAGAGCCATACAACATTCCTGCATGCAGACATCGAAACTGAAAGAAGCAAACTGTAATAAGCAACTATCGGCTGTAATGTTAAGCGCCTTTATCTGCGCATTAACCAGATTACACAGGCTGCGGTGCTCAACCATCACCCCTTTAGGTTGCCCGGTGGAGCCAGAGGTATAAATCACATAGGCCAGATGGCGTGAAGTTAGCCCCAGTGCCTGAGCATTGAGGTTTTCTTCCGGCTCTTTATCGAAAACAGATAATTCTTGGTTATCAAGTAATACAGTAGGTAGATTACAGCCCAGTACCTCAACCAGTGTAGACTGGGTGAGCAGAGCAACTGGGGCCGCATCATCAAGCATATAGGCCAACCGTTCTGTAGGATAGGTCGGATCCAGTGGTACATAGGTGCCGCCAGATTTAAGAATAGCCAGCAGTCCCACCACCATCTCCAGACTGCGCTCAACGCAGATAGCTACTCGATCATCAGGCTGAACCCCCAGCGCAAGCAGGTAATGGGCCAGACGATTGGCACGACGGTTCAGTTCAGCATAGCTAAGTGACAGACCTTCAAACACTACGGCGATGGTGTCAGGAGTACGCTTAACTTGTTGCTCGAACAGCTCATGGATCAGGGCCGTCTGCGGGAAGTCTGCTTGTGTAGCATTGAAATCCACTAATAGCTGCTGACGTTCAGCGGCAGGCAGGATCGGTAGGCTCAGAATGGGGCGCTGGGATTCAGTTGCCAATGCTTCAACCAGCCCACTGATCGCAGTGATCAAGTAGTTTATCAACCGTAAAGGTTCAACGTCCGCAACAGCTTGGGCAAGCAGGCTGAAATCTTCCCCCAGATCATCTACTGAGAGGGTCAACGGATAGTTGGTACGTATTTTTTCGTTCAACATGCGCATACCATCCCAGGCCTTATTAGCCGTACCTGACTGGCTATGGCGATAGTTAAGTAGGGCGCTGAAGAGTGGTAGTGGCGGGTTCACACCGCTGCAACGCTGTGCCAGCGTCAAGGGCGCCTGTTCATGCTCCAGTAGTGTCATCAGATCGTGGTAGGTGGTGCGTACGACTTCCAGTACACTGCGATCAGCAAGGGGAATCCGCACTGGCAGAGTATTGATAAACATCCCCATCACCTGATCGGCGCCAGCTGAGCCTTGCAGACGGCCAAGCAGCACAGTGCCGAAGACCACATCGTCATGGCCGCTGGTCTGTGCTAACAACTGAGCCCAGGCAACGTGGAACAATACGCCAGGATTGATACCGAGACGGCGGGCCTGCATACGGATCGCCTGCGCCAGCGTGGTATCCAGCAGCAAACGGGCTTCGGTCACATCCTCGCCGTCGCCCTGTATATTAAGCAGGCCGAAAGGCGTTGTTGGGGCATCAACATCAGCGAGTCGGGCGCGGAAATAGTCCTCATGCACAGAGACTGGCACGCTCAGGGTTTGGGCGATAAAGTTACGGTAAGGTAGAGGAGTCGGTAGGGTTTCTGTCTGCCCCTGTAACAACTGAATAATTTCAGCAATGATAAGCCCTAACGTCATATGGTCACAGACTAAATGGTGAAGACTTAGGGCCAACAGCCATTCATTACTGGTTGGATCGTGAGCCATGTCAGCAGCAAACAGCGGCGCCCGGCTAAGATCGATCTGGCGTTGACGCGGATCAGTGTGCGCCTGTAATTGGGCCGACACATTTTCTGCGCAAGCGGGCTCAAAAGTGACCACTGACAGTGGCGCCTGACGCCAGACCACCTGCACGGGCTGTGTCAATCCCTGC
>NZ_JBEJZY010000084.1:0-7745 GCF_040256935.1 Photorhabdus viridis | reverse complement strand
TAAAAAGGGCGTTAGTTGCTGCGGCTGACGACGCCCTTAATGGGATTCTTTCTGGTGTCAGAATCAATGACGGATCTGCGCCAACTCGTCTTCAGATAAGCCAGTCGCTTCGAGAACAGCCTCGCGAGGCATCCCCATTTTCAAAAGGCTGTGGGCAACGTCGAGTTTACCCAGCCGCACACCTTCTTCACGCCCTTTCTGTTCACCCAGCCGCACGCCTTCTTCAAGTCCTTTCTGTTCACCTAACTGCATCCCTTTCCGAATCCCGCGTTGTTCGCCCTCGAGGCGGAGTTTTTCAGCAATAGTCATCAGAGCTTCCTCATGCTGTGGCACACGTGATGCCAGAGTGTTTAGCAAAGCAGCCGGATCGTGAGATTCTCCCGCCTGCAGCATATAGTTTATCACAGATATCAACTGTTCCTGAGTGGTATATCCTTCCAACAACAATGTTACCAGCTGGTCAAGCAGCTCAGTCAGATCACGCTGGCGAATGTGTTTCTGCAACATTTCGAGCACAGCCATACGACGATGTTTCATTATTTCGTCGTCCGGAATAACGGTAATATCAACCAGTGGAAAATCTTTATTGTACAACTCGCCGGCAAGTTCCGGATCATCGAACTCCAAAAGCCAATTCATCGGATACGGATACGGACTGATCTTTCCTTGGTAGAATAGTACGGGTATCACCAACGGTAACGTTTTATGACCAGCATTAAGATGACGTTGCATGGCAGCAATGGCATAACGCAACATCCGAAAAGCCATGTGTTTATCAGGCGAGCTTTGATGTTCAATCAGACAGTATACATAACCGTCACCCTTACCCGTTTTTAGTGAATACAAAGTCACTGTAGTATGGCCGCAGATCGTCTTCAATGAAGCTTCCCGATACCAGTTGCAGCGTATTCAGATCACAAACCTTCAGCAGAGTTAGTGGCAAATGGAACTGTAGAAAATCTCTGGCCGTATCTGGATGTGTCAGAAACTGCTTAAAAATAGCATCATGTAATGTTGGCGTAGTGTTCTTCTTTATTGTTCATCATATCCCTGTAACCCCGATACTCATTTTAACATATCCTTGATCACTTGTTTGCAGCTTTCGCCTTCACAGGTGCGGGCTTTATGCGCAAAATTGTCCAGCTCATTCACGCTCAGATAGTTATTCTCAATATCAACCTTTTGTTAGAGAAAAAATATTCTCATTCCTTCCTAGTGCAACAATCTCACAGCCAGGATCATCGAAAGCACCTAATATCATTAAAACGATGCCATTATGTTGCCAAATGAAATTTGCCCAATCTGAAATATGTCGAATTTGTGTTATATGGAGAGCGTAAAAAAGTGCGGGGCATTTATGTAGCAAAGCAGCTAAAGAAGCCACTTTAACGTATAAGTATTCATGGGCCGATAATGGGTAATAGTCCGGTTGAATTGCCCACTTTACCGCTAAATAACTCAAGTGCCCCAGACTTTTTTATGCTCTCCTGACACGACTGACCTGAAAAATTAAAAAGCAAGAGACGGAGTGTTCCTCATGGCAATTGGGCGAATACTGGCGCCGTTCTGACAGACATAACGTCCTGGCCAACCGGCCTTAATTAAATGCATGAGGTGAAACATGACGTATTCCGAATTCAATGCACTCCGCCAGACGGTCATCGTACCCGAAGGAACCATCAGCTACGTTGAACGGGGCGAAGGTCCGGTGGCGCTTTTTGTGCACGGCCTGATGGTCAATGGGTACCTCTGGCGTCATCAGCTGGCCGCGCTGTCTGATACTCGCCGGTGCGTCGCGCCGGATTTACTGGCACACGGGCACACGGAGACCCCGCTCAATCAGGACGTATCCTTTGAAGCTCAGGCTGAGATGCTGGCACATTTTCTTGACGCGCTTCACGTTGACCGGGCAGATCTGGTTGCCAGCGACAGCGGCGTGGGCGTGGTGCAGGTATTTGCCGTCCGCTATCCATCACGGGTACGTAGCCTGACGCTGACCAATGGCGATGTGCATGATAACTGGCCGCCGCAATCATTTTCCGGCTTCCTGGACATGGTCAAGGCCGGCGGACTGGGTGACACCTTGCGTGGCATGGTCAGCCATCCGGAAAATTACCGCGCCGAATCCGGCTTTGGTCTGGCTTATGCCCGCCCGGAAGCCGTCGCAGATGAGACCGTTCAAGCTTATATCGCCCCACTGCTCCGCAGTGAAGATACCATTGAAAATCTCAAGCGCTTCGTGCTGGCGTTTGACAATCAGCAGACGGTCCGTATTGAAAAGGCGCTCCAGCAGCTCCGTGTCCCCGCACTGGTTGTATGGGGAACGGACGATCCGTTTTTCTCCGTCGATTGGGCCCGCTGGCTGGTGAAAACACTGCCTGAAGCGACCGATAGTCTGGAACTGAGTGGGCAGCGCATGCTCTTCCCGGAAGAGCAGCCCGACGTGTTCAACGCCGCGTTGCGCACTCACTTTCAGCAAACGTCAGAGCACTGAAACGCCGGAACATTCCCGGCTCCACACGACAGGTTATACACATGAACACATTTTCATCATGGACTACGGACGATGCGCGCTGGCAGGCCATCGTCGATCGTGATAAGGCCGCGGATGGCCATTTCGTTTATGGCGTACGCACCACCGGTGTGTATTGCCTGCCGTCTAGCGCTGCCCGTTTACCCAGACGTGAAAACGTCGAGTTTTTCGACACGCCTGAGGTGGCGGAACAGCAGGGATACCGGCCGAGCAAGCGGTTGCGCCGCGGACAGCCGGCTATGGAAAACAGCCATGCGGCAAAAATCGCCGACGCGTGCCGCTTTATTGAACAGAGTGAAGATGACGCGAAGCTGGCAGAGATCGCCGCCCATGTGGGGATGAGTACCTATCATTTCCACCGGCTTTTTAAGGCGACAACCGGGCTAACTCCTAAGGCGTACGCCAGCGCGCACCGGAGTCAGCGACTGCGCGATAGCCTGAACGGTTCAGGCAGCGTGACCGATGCCATCTTCGACGCCGGTTTCAATTCAAACAGCCGGTTTTACGAAACCTCATCCGCGATGCTCGGTATGACACCGAAAGCCTGGCGGGCGGGCGGTAAAGGGACGCAAATTTATTTTGCACTCGGTATTTGCTCACTCGGTGACATTCTGGTGGCGCAAAGCGAAAAAGGCATCTGCGCGATTCTGCTTGGCGATGATGCCAGTCAGCTGCTGCAGGACTTACAGAATAAGTTTCCCGAAGCTGACCTCGTGGGCGGCGACCCGCAGTTTGAGCAGTTGGTATCACATGTGGTTGGATTCATTGAGGCGCCGGAAATCGGACTGGATCTTCCACTGGACATCCGGGGGACGGCGTTTCAGCAGCGAGTCTGGCAGGCGTTGCGAGAAATTCCGGTGGGCGCGACTGTCAGCTACGCCGATATTGCCCGGCGGATCGGCTCGCCAAAAGCTGTGCGGGCCGTGGCAGGCGCCTGCGCCGCCAACATGCTCGCAGTGGCGATCCCCTGCCACCGGGTGGTAAGAAATGACGGTGCGCTGTCCGGATACCGCTGGGGCGTTGAACGCAAGCGTGCGCTGTTAAATAAAGAGACTAAGGCATCATGAATATACAAGAGACACTGTATCAGCAGACCGGGAAAAGACTGCAGGATATCGACTGGACGGACGTCAGTTCACAGCTGACCGCCTACGGGTGTGCACGTCTGAAGGGCGTGTTGCCGCCTGAAGTCTGCGACGAACTGGTGGGGTTATATCCGCAGACAGACAGATTCCGGACGCATATTCATCTGGCCAGGCACGGCTTCGGCAAGGGTGAGTACAAGTATTTCAGCTATCCGCTGCCAGATATAATCACGACTCTGCGCAGGGATCTGTATCCCGGTCTGGCGGACATTGCCAACCAATGGAATGAGCTGATGAATATAGATGTCCGTTACCCGTGCACACATCAGGAATATCTGGACAGGTGCCACGCCGCGGGCCAGGACAGGCCAACTCCGCTGTTGCTGCAGTACGGCGAGGGGGATTACAACTGTCTCCACCAGGATCTGTACGGTGAGCTGGTTTTCCCCCTTCAGGTGGCCTTTCTGCTTTCGGCTCCGGAAGAGGACTTCACCGGCGGGGAGTTCGTGATGACCGAACAGCGCCCGCGCATGCAGACTCGTCCGGAGGTGGTTAGCCTGAAAAAGGGGGATGCGGTGATTTTCGCCGTGCATCACCGTCCTGTTCAGGGCACCAGGGGGATTTACCGGGTCAATATGCGACACGGCGTCAGTAAAATCCGCAGCGGCCGGCGTCATACTTTAGGCGTGATCTTTCACGACGCGCAGTAACAACATGATAGAAGACCTGTTTGCGAATGACGACAGCGTGCCCCGTCAGTGGCGGGAAGCGCTTTGCCCCGGGGCGGTAATACTGCGGGGTTTTGCCGCGGACAGCACGCCGCAACTATTTCAGGACATCGCGAAAGTGGCTTCCCTTTCGCCTTTCCGGCATCTGATAACGCCGGGGGGACACCGGATGTCCGTGGGCATGACCAGCTGCGGCTCCCTGGGCTGGATGAGTGATGAGTTCGGGTATCGCTACACTCCTGCAGATCCGCTAACCGGGCGTCCCTGGCCAGCGATGCCGAAGCTTTTCCGCCAGCTGGCCGAAGAAGCGGCGGCATCGGCCGGTTATCCACATTTTCGCCCGGATGCCTGTCTGGTGAATCGTTATTCACCCGGTGCGCGACTGACGCTGCATCAGGATAAAAATGAGCGCGACATGACGCAGCCCATTGTGTCGGTTTCGCTGGGGCTAGCAGCCACATTTGTATTCGGCGGCGCTGAGCGGGGAGATCCCTGTCGGCAGTTCCCACTGACACAGGGGGACGTTATGATCTGGGGCAATCAAGCAAGGCTTAATTATCACGGCGTATTGCCGCTCAAAGACGCGTTGCCGCCCTGGCCCTGCCGTGAGCCGGTGCGCTATAACCTGACGTTCCGGCGGGTCATGCCTGCCTGAGGATATATTATGGAACTGACGCAGGAGAAGAACCTGCTGACGGATATCGCCGCCCTGCTGGGGGAAATGGTGATCCGCTGTCATCTTCAGGGACTGAGGGTTTGCGATGAGAGCCTCAGGTCCCAGCTTGGCTCGTTTAATCTCGGAAACGATCCCTACTGGGATGCCATCCGGCATCATGCACTGACGATTCTTAATGAGGAATGGCACAGAATGGACAAGAAACGCTGGACATTGACAGGACGTGACGGGCTGCCCTACGAAAGCGATACGCCGGGGCTGCTGGGCGGACACCGCGGAAATAAAATCTACGGACGGATGAACTGCCCGTCCGCGCTTCGTGCTCTCGCGCAGGGTCATTACGTGCGGCAGCGGGTTTTTTTTGCAGATGAAAGCACCGCCATCGCTGCCGGATACCGGCCGTGCGGGAGCTGCATGAAAGAAGAATATCTGCAGTGGAAACAAAAACAACCGAAAAAATAACGTAGTCCGCAAAAAATTAATACTGCCATTATCAAGACGCCATATAAGGACAATCTTCTTTATGGCGTTTTTTGTATCGGATGAGAAACACTTATCAATTCGAAATGAATAATAAGTCATATAGCAAGAAACAGAGATTTTGATGGCGATAATGGCGGTAATCTTTATTTCGTGGCAAATAAATTCCACATTTAAACTGATTATCAGGAGTAACGCATTATGAGCAAGAATAAAGAACTCGTCGCCAAATGGTTTGATTCTGTCTGGGGCGCGAATTACAACCCTGAAGTCATCCGCGAGCTGGCTGCCGACGACATTTTCTTCCATTACCCAATGCACGGTGAATTCCGCGGTCCTGAAGCTGTTATCGCTATGCTCAGTGACTTCCGTGAATCTTTTGAAAATCTGAACTTTTGGGCAACCGGCGAGTTGATCGAAGAAGGCAATAAAGTGGTTGCTACATGGGATGGCGGCGGCACGCATACCGGTAAGGCCTTCACGGAATCACCGTTCGGTGGCCCGCTGCCGGCTAATTCAGGGAAAGTGATCCGCTTCACCGGCACGACTATTATTGAAATTGAAAACGGTAAAGTGAAGTCTGAAGTCGGACAGGAAGGCGCGATTGATGCTCTGCTGCAGATGGGACTGGTTCAAAAAACCAGTTAATTCTGCGAAAGCCTGGTTTCGCCTGACGTTATTTTAAAGCAGGTTTAAGCTGCAGACATGCCAGGCGACAGCGGCACCTGATATTACCCTCAAGAGTTTTGAAGCCGGAAATAGTGTCTGTTTCCGGCTTTTTTCGTCACAGAAGAGTCAGGAAGAAAGATATGAATGATCTCTCAGTTAACATTCAGGAAAACCCTGACCGGTATCCCCCTCCCCTTTCAAAGACATACGAACTGAAGTTAGATGAAGGTACGGGTTCTGTAAATATCCCCGAGAGAGAGACAACCGAACCCATGCCCGTAATAATATTCCTGCATGGCGCGGCCCATGCAGACGGTGGAGCTCTGGCATACCTGCTGCAGTCCGTAAATTCCCGGCGTTTTATTCTTTTAGCACCCTCTGCTCACCGGGATTCGTGGGATATATTAAGGGGGGGATGGGGGCCGGATATTACCTCGGTGAACCGCCTGCTTAACTGGCTGCGGGCACGCTATCGCGTCAACGACGAAGGCATCAGCGTTATGGGTTTTTCTGACGGGGCGTCATATGCTCTGAGTCTCGGATTGCGAAGTCCCGCGATAGCACGGATTGCGGCTCTGTCACCCGGATTTTATCTGGGAAATCTGCGCCAGGACCTGCCTGTATTTATTGGACACGGCGTAAACGATGCTGTACTGCCATACAGCGGGGCGTTACGGATAAAAGCAGAGTTTGAAAGTGGTGGCTCAGAAGTGAGTTTTGTATCCCACAAAATGGGGCATAGTTGTCCGGATGAGTCAATAAAAGCTGCGCTGACGTTTTGTCTTTGCATAAACGCTAAGGGCAAACATTGGTAAAAAAACGGCCGCCTGTTCTGACGGCCGCTGCTTACAGTTGGCAGGTCATTATCTGTTATATCAGGCGCCGGGGCCCTGAGTTTCCGGCGCTTCCTGACCCAGCCGATCAAGCAATTGAAATTCTTCATCCGTCAGTTGAACGCTGGCTGCGGCTACGTTCTCTTCAAGATGTTTTACTTTTCCGGTCCCGGGAATAGGAAGCAGAACAGGACTGCGCTTAAGCACCCACGCAAGGGCAATCTGGCTGGGACTGCAGTTTTTCTCTCTGGAAAGCTTATCAAGCAGTGAACCCGGTTTTGCAAGGTCACCTGCGCCTAACGGGAACCATGGGATAAAGCCAATATTATTATCGGAACAGTAATCCAGTACGCTCTCGTGCGTTTTCGTCACCAAATTGAACATATTTTGCACAGAAACTACCGGGAAATATCGCTGCGCTGTTTTAATCTGCTCAATGTTGACTTCGCTCAGACCTACATGGCGAATGAGCCCTTCTTTCTGCATTTCAGCAATGACGCCAAACTGCTCATCCTCCGGAACAAGCGGGTCCACGCGATGAAGCTGCCACAGCCCAATTTGTTCCAGACCCAGCTTCCTCAGGCTCATCAGCACCGTCTGACGCAGATATTCTGGTCGTCCCACAGGTTTCCAGACGTTCGGGCCATGTCGCGTAAATCCTCCCTTGGTTGCAATCAGCAGACCGTCAAACGGAGACAGGGCTTCACGAATGAGTTCTTCACTGATATCAGGACCATAACG
>NZ_JBEJZY010000083.1:0-8044 GCF_040256935.1 Photorhabdus viridis | reverse complement strand
ATCCTCGGCACTCAAACTGATATCCCCACTCAACGCTTTGCCGTTCACCTTCCGGCTGTTCGGCACCGCATTCTTGGCCTGACTTACCGTTTCCGACAAACCAAGGTTTTTTACAAATTCATTTTTATTGGGAATATCTGCGCCATTTTGATCTCTGGCTAATTTGCTATTGGCATTGTTATTAGCATTTGTCGCATTAGTATTGGCTGCTGCTGCATTGTTATTTGCCGTAGCTGCCAGATCATAAGCGGTTTTTACGGCTTTCGGAGTAGCAGCAGTCGTTTCATCGTTACTGTCAGTGACACTGTTTAACCTAACAAAGCCTTTATCTTTCGCTGTAGCATCAGGATGATTACGGCTTTTTTCATGTTTTTTAATGGAACTATCCACATATTCACGCGTTGCCAGCACTACAGATGGATCAATCTTCAGAGTGACCGAATCAGTGCTGCTGACAATTAAAACCATCCTAACTGCCTGCGTTCTACCCGATCCTTCCTGCAATTGAGGCTTGTAAGTTTCAGGGCAGTTTGCCACAGCAATCATCACACCTTCGCTGTCAAACAGGCCAATTTCACGTATCCACCATCCCCCTTCATTTTCAGGGATAATCTGTTCAGCAATAATCTGACTGGTATTAACAGGATCAACACTTAATGTATTGATTGCAGCACGGCGCTTTTCATTAATTAGTTTTGTCTGGTTAGTATCGGGTGCTGGTAATTTACCACCACCATCACCGACCGCCATATGGGTGATATCAACCGCTGTACCAAGAGCAGTGGCATTCGCCAGTTTTGCTGCCCCCAGACTGGTTAAAATTGCAAAGTATTTCATAATGAAATCCTCATTGTATCAATGATATGAAGTGCTGCGCCTATAGGCGCATTATTACTAATAGTGATAATCTCAGGGGTATAAGCATAAACCGTGAGATCATCACCGCTATAACTTGCAGCGGAACAGTAAAATTCACCTTGCACATCCAGATTGACGGATAAACCAATTAGATGGCGACTTACAGGTTTAGCGTCAGAAATCAACCGTTCCAGCTCTAAAAAAGTTTCCTCGGTAATGCCACTATCTAGGACTCCTACATCAAGCCGAAAAGTGCCAGGGGCATCGTTAGTTTGCCACCATTCTTGAACTTTAATGAGATAGCCTAAAGGTTCCACAACACGACGAATCGCGCCGATAGTGCCCTTATGCGTGTGTAAAAACAGCGAACTTTTAACGACTTCGCGTTTAGTTTTCTCCGGCCAGTTTTCATCCCAGCGATCAACAGACCATGCCCATGCTAAATAAGGCAATAATGGTAGCGGGCAAGTATCAGGGTTCCATAACTCACGTAATGGCACCGAAATGTTTTGCAGTTGAGCACACGCTTTAGCTGCTGCTACCTCTAGTGTGGTTGAACCGGTCGGTAGCAGACGATCATTCATCAGAACCTCCCACAGTCAGTTTCGCACTAGTGCAATAAGAAGCTTGAGTTTTATCCAGTACTACATCCTGAGTCGGCGATTTCAGTTCTACCCGTTGTACACCTTCTACATGCAACGCGGCATAAATAGCAGACAACCGAATATCACGCCCCAGTCGATGCTGAGCTTCCACATAACGTTTCAGTTTTTGTTCAGCTGCAATACGAATAGGCTCGGCTTCTGGTGTAGGGTAGAGATAAAGCACCGCATCAATCTGGTATTCCACCACATTAGCAGACTGGACTTTCACCCGATCAGCCACAGGTCGAACATTTTCGTCATTCAGAACGGCGGCAACTTTGTCCAGCAATTCCTGTGAGGCCACACCATTATTTTCCCGTGACATAATGGTAACGATGACGTTTGCTGGTGATGGACTAGTAGCAGACGCATCTGCGATACGCCCATCAGCACTACGGGCATGATACTCGTAAGCACCCACCGGTCCCGCAACACTTAACCCCTCAAAAGCTTGTGGGATACGGACACGGAAATCGTTATCGGATTCCATGACCGCAAGTGTTGGTGGAATAGTGCTGTTATCTGCTGGCTTTAACACCAGTCGGGTAATATTATTGTTTGCTCCCAGCAGGTCTAAATCGTTACCGGAAGCATAAGCTACCATTACTGCGCGGGCAGCTTCATTCATTCTCTGACGTAGTATCAATTCCCGGTAAGAATTTTCTTCAAGCAGTTTCACTAATGGTTCTGATTCCAGTTCCAGTGTACGGGCAATGGCCTCCTGTTGTTCTTTAGGATAAAGGGATATCAGCGTAGCTTTGCGTTCAGCCAGCAAACTTTCATAATCCAAAGGTTCTACCACATCCGGTGGCGGCAACTGGCTCAGGTCGATAGTCGGCATTGTTTCACCTCACAGGTATGGATAAAGAAAATACTCCGGTGGACTGTTGATAATAACCAGTGATATCCACCGTCATTTTGCCGTCTTGTTGAGTATTTATAGTGATAGCTGTTAGATTAACCCGTGGCTCCCAGCGGCTAATCGCTGTATAACTGGCTGCCATAACTTGTAAGCGCAACGCAGCATTCTGCGGCCAGTCAAGCAGTTCAGGCAGCAGGGAACCATAAGTACGGCGTGCCAAACGGCTACCTACAGGGGTAAGTAATATGTCACTGACAGATTGGCGAACATGCGCCAAATCTGTCAGGCTATGACCAGTTTGCCGATTCATACCAAGGTACATCATTATGCCGGACCTCCTGATGTGTCACCGCCTGACCTAACGCCGGTGTGTTTATGGGAATCCACGATCACACCATTAGAGCTGAATTGCCCATTGGTGTGTTCAATGTTACCGGCCATTTTTCCACCTTTCTGTACCACTAGACTGGATGTTGTCAGCAAATTGGTACAAATAACTTCCGGTGTATCCAGGGTGATATTACTGCTTGCAGTGCAGGTAATTTCCGGAGCAGTGATATGAACAGAACCGGAAGCATTCACTGTGGCAGTTTTAATACCACTTACCTGTAAGGCACTGGATTTCGGCTCATATTCCATCACTGCTCCATCAGGAAAAGTAATATGGACAGCTTCAGCGGAAGCCGATGGCGCCGGAAATTCATCAGAAAAAATAGCCGGTAACACAAAGGCAGTGGTCAGTTCTCCGCCTATGGATAGTAATAAAACCTGCTCGCCAATACTGGGAGCCCACCAAGTACGGGTATTGCCCGCTCGCAGTGTCAACCAGTGCAACCAGTCGGTTTCGATGTTTCCTGTTGCGACACGACATATACCCTGAGTGGTATCCACTTGAGTAATAACGCCAGTTCGGATCAGGTTGCGCAATAAGCGCATCAGTTCAGTCAGTTGTGTGTTCATGCCGGAAAGAATGCCATTAAAGATGGAGGTCGGCATTAAGAGAGGATTGTAGGAGTAACCAAACAAGTTTAGTAAGTAATGCATTGTTATATAAGATAATAATGTTGATTATAAAAATAAAGATATTGGGTATGTTTCATGTGAACACAGTAAGTTTGAGGAGATAGAAATCTTTTAAATACGTATCACTTAAATATTTATGATAAGAACAATTTGATACGTACACATCAGGAAGTGTTTGTAATGAAAGCGCCCACGAAGTCCTCGCGGGCATGTAAGGTATGACTACTGTTAAAATGAGGTTTCGGGTTCTGGGAGGTTTTCAACAGTGAGGTTTTCACCATCTTCACGAACAAGTACTCGTTCAGTTAATTTTAAGCCAATTTTGATATTAGTAGCGTCTTGGCTGAATGAATCCACCGCAAAAGTGAAACCAGTTTTGCGCAATTCTGGATTGGTCATTAAATCTGGCTGGTTTTTCCCTATCCACTGAAGTAGCGGTACTATCAGAAAATTCAAGTCACCAGTGTAATAACTGATCGTTAGATTGAGTACGTAGTTGTATTCAAATGAGAGAGATTTAGTCGTTGTTGCTATCACCACGCCTTTCTCAGCTGACATACTTAGAGTGCCTGGGTAAGCGTGCAAATATGGTACTTTTTTAATCAGGGTTTGACGCAAGAATTTAGGTTTTTTCATCGTGTTTTCTCCTTGTAACATTTTCAATTTTGCACTGTCTAACCACGTCTCTAACATAATGTTGCAAGTAATCTAATTTGGCTTGATCACTGATTATTCCTGCTCGTATGTCGTAAACAGTGCGTCCAACAATTGCAGTGAGTTCGATTTTGGCTGCATTGTCCATGCTGCTGGTTGGAGAAGTTCGGCTTGCGACGAGCTGACAGGTTGCAAGGTTGGCTGATACGATCCGCATCCGACGCTTGCCAGTGGTAATATCAGTACGTAAGGCTGTATTTTCTTCTTGGGCATAAGCAAGTTCCTCTGAATAATGACGATCAAGTTCAGCAGCTGTATCCTGTGCAATTTTCATCCTTTGGATTGCTGCTGTGGTATCAGATTGAGCTTTATGACTGATGATTGAGAGCTGGTCTGTATGATGCTGTTTTAATGTGGCAAGTTCGGCGGTGAATGACAGCTTAGTCAACCACCAGCCAACGGTATAGCCAGCTGCTGCTGCAATGAGTAGTGGTATCCATAAAATCCTCATTTATTCAGCCCCCCAACAAACAAGCTGAGATTCCTGATCTCGACGATTAATCTGACCATAACAACCTCCGTATTTCCCATTGGTCTGACGGCAATCGCGCCCACCGTCATATATCCAGCGTTTAATTTCCGCACAAGCACCTTTTTTATCCCCGGAGCTCAGTTTTCGGTAGAAAGTAGAAGAGAAGCATTTAGATGGTCCGATATTGTATGGGCAGAAACTGGCGATGCCTGCAACTTGTGGTTCAGTCAACGGAATATGAACATTGCATTTTACCCATGTTATGGCCTTTCTAGCTTCAATTTGGTTAAATTGTTCACACTGTGTGGCTGTCAATTTCATTCCCTTTTTAACAGATTGACCGTCAATGTGAGTTATGCCACGACAGATTGTCCATACACCACCTGCATCCTGATAGGCATTCAAACGGTTTCCTTCTTTTTCATCCAGAAACTGAGAAAGAATCACTGTTGAGCCGGCACCCCCAAGTATTAACCCAATAACAGCCCGGCTGAGTCTGGTTTTGGTATCTGGCATATCAAAGCTCTCCTGGTGCTTTCTGCACTAATTCATTGACTATCCTGGCAGATTCAGAAGCAGGCTCAGTTTTCAGACTTTCCAAAATGTCTTGCAAAATGCGTGTACGCTTCATCTGCTCCCGACGGTTTAGTAGATAAGTCATGATCCCCAGTGCAACACTGGCAAAAACGCCGATAAAAAAGCACCATTCATAAAGCGATAACCCTGCAAAAAAAGCGATCAAACCGGCACTACCATAAGTAGCATGGCTGTATTTATCCATTCGTCGTTTTTAATCCCAGAGTTGTAAAATAGGCTTTGTTGCGGCAGGCATAGCCTCTGGCATTTCAACCACTGTGCCATGTGGCAGGATCACTCCATATTCAGCCAGACCTGGGTTAGCGACCAAGACTCGTTCTGTCACGCCCTGAGTCCGTCCATAATGACGCCAACACAAGGCATCGACAGTATCACTTTGTTGTGCAATTATTTTCATCGGATATGCTCCCCTTGTTACAGGAAATATAGATAAGTCAAAGCATTATGGTGTGCTAACGAGAGGGTAGAAACAACAGTGCAGTGTTGTTAAGGGGGTAATACAAATAGGAAGCAAAAGGTTATCTATGCGATTACACCTATCCATTAAATGAAAATGCTTAGTCGAGCGATTCTATGAATATATAACAGAGATATTTATTAATTCTTGGTGAGGTTTTTTTATACTTTTTAAGTGGTTGGGTAAGATGGACCTGGAATGTGGAGAAATGTAAACAATTCACTCTTTCAGAAAAGAGAAAACGGCCCAGAGAAGGAGTCAGGCCGTTCATATATCGGAATCCAATATCCCGTTTGCTCAAAATCTATGAAGTGAACAACATTAATTTACACGATTAATAATTTAGCAATCAACTATCATTTTTTCAAACTTTCTGAGTCAATTAGCTGAATTACCTCTTTATTTTTTGCAGCGTTTTTTGTACATGTTACTGATACAGAAGCATTGCTGCTCACCTGAAACAAATGTTTGTATGTTGAGGTAAGCCTATTTTTTCAACTTATATTCAGTACAGTCATTACTGGTCGCAAAAGCTAGATTGGCGTACCAAACAAAATTTCCGCATATATATTATTTACCTGTTACATTCACTCTTTTTGCAGAGCTTATTCTTCAAGCGTTTCGTGATAATTAGTAAGCCGTTTTGTAAGTGGTGTCGACAACTCAGCAATCCAAGCTAAGGCTAGTTCCTTATCTTCAGAATGATTACATTCACAGCTCGTTGCCATTCTGGCAATGAAATTAATACGTTGTGCTATCACTGATTCCATAAGAAAGTCCACCGCCAAACTTGCCTCCGTATAATTAATACTGTATGCGCATACAGTATACTCTAATTAGGAAAACTTAAAGTAGTTTTTATTTTTTCTGGTAATTAAATTTGATAGGAGTGAGTCATTACTTATTGTTTTAGATTAAAAAATTAACAATAATAACTATAGCTTCCTCACTACAATTAGCCATGATGTATAAATTTTATCTTACACTTAAGCTAGACAAACTCTTTAGATGATACGACTTAATAGGGATATAGATTGAAATCTGAATGTTCATGATGCAATATCTCTAATTGAATTTCTAACAAGTTCATTTTGGAACATTTTAGATCTTAATTAGAGATCATTTTGAATAAAATCAACTCGCTAAACTGTACTTTCAATGAAAAAAAACATAACTGAGATAAAAATGGGTGCAGATAGTGGAGGAAAACAAGCTATCGAGCGCCTTGTCCGAGCATATGGATTCAAATCACGCCAGGCACTTAGTGACCATTTAGGCGTCTCTAAAAGTACAATGGCTAACCGCTACTTAAGGGACAGTTTTCCAGCCGACTGGGTTATTCAGTGCAATCTTGAAACTAATGCTTCACTGCTATGGTTAAGCACAGGACAGGGAGAAATGTTCCCTGATGGGAGAAGGAAAAAAGAATCTTTAGAAAATATTATTGCTCCGACGATACGACGCGTTAAGTTAGTAGGTGGAAAACTGAACACTGATAGCTCTGTAGTTTTAGATAGTGAACTTATTACCAAAGAAATAAAAAAACCTCTTATTGTGGATGATAACAACTCTTGGTATTTGTTGGATACAGAAGAGTCTGGTGTTCAGGATGGTTTATGGTTGGTTGATATAGAAGGGATGCATAGCATTAAAAAGATCACAAAGATTCCTGTCAGTAAAATTCGAGTCTTTGATAATGATGTTACTTTTGACTGTGCAATTGATGAAATTAACTTCGTTGGTCGAGTTTACCTAATGATTTCAAGAAACTGACGACTTTTCAGTTAGCTTTCAGGTGTGTAGTTCTGTACTTTATCAGGAATACCCAGAATACATGGTTTCACACTCAGTTGGTTTTGTGCACAGAGTTTTTTTAGCCTTCACCAGTGACAAACATGCTGGTGATAGCTCTCTTTTCTGTTTCACCTTCTGCCTTACAGGCAATAGGACAGGTTGAAACTGACCAACAATATTTCTGTCTCAATGTAATTTATTAATTTTAATAATGTTTAATCAATTTTTCTTAGGGAGTTTTGCTAGGATTGAAACATTCTGTCTGTTAAATCTACATGGTAAGGAATAACACAAATTGGGGATAATTATTATTTTTATGGTAGTTCTAAATCGTGTCTATCGGTTGTTTTACCACTCATTTTACCCTCCAAAATTTGTGTAAAATTCATACTCCAAGATATATTTCACTGTAAATCACCAATCTGGTCATTTATTGACACCCGGATATAGCCAATCTTCGCCATGTGCAATCCCACTTAATACCAATGAGAGACTATTTTTTTAGAAATTACCATAAGTTAACCAATTTTGAAAAACCTTGGTTTGTCGGAAACGGTAAGTCAGGCCAAGAATGCGGTGCCGAACAGCCGGAAGGTGAACGGCAAAGCGTTGAGTGGGGATAT
>NZ_JBEJZY010000082.1:0-8582 GCF_040256935.1 Photorhabdus viridis | reverse complement strand
GCCGAAAAAAGCCCCGAGCTTGCATTGGGCCTTCATCAATCTGGGAAAACTGGCCGACTGGTACGATTCCAAACGCACGGGTCGAGTCGGATGGGAACGACTTTGGGAAGGCTGGTTTCGGCTGCAAACCCTGATAGACGGCTATTTGCTGGCTAAATCAGTTGATTTGGAGATCTGATCAAGAGACAGCAGCCAGCAGCGCATTGAACTCACCTAAAGAGTACCCCAGCAAAAAATCCGCTTTTATCCCTTTATCTTTACTTCAAGATGGCTTAACACATTAACAACAAACAGGGCAACTTGGGCAAACTCCGTCTGCGTCAAACGTTTTCCTCCTTCGCTACATAGTTCAGCCAAATCATAGCCTGCAACTTCACTGGTTTCCTTTACTTGGTGCGGGTAGCGGGCAAACAACTCTGCCCCCATACCTTTAAATTGTGAGCCCTACCCTGGAAACATAATGGTCAACATTAGTTTTCATTCCTCTATTAAAAACGATAGGTTATTCCAAATAGGAAATGATGCATGACAAAGTGGTAGATACGTTCATTGAGCGTGAATACTATATTTCATAAGCAATCTAACTATTGGATTCATGATCAAAATTATTAACTTTATATTTTTCAATAAGTTGATTTAATTTTTATTTTTTGTTAATAAATTGATTTCGTGATGTCAATCACATTAACAAATTTTTATCATTTTAGGCTATTGCTCTTAAAAAAAACAATGGGTAGAGTATAACTTATTGCAGATTGATTATTTTTTTTAATAATATTAATAATATTAATTATTTATCCGGAGAGTGAAAGCAATTCTATATCTGATAGGTGGTATCAATTTATTGTTTTCTCATTTAACTATGTTAGCTAATATGTCATCACTATAATCAATTAGTGTTTTAAATATATCAAAATATAATTCTATTTTGATATATTTAAAATAAGGTTAGGATTATGATTGTATATTTTGGTGGGTTGAGAGGAGTTTTGAAAGAGTATATAAAATACGGATATAAGATTTTTTGGGTTATTAGAGAGTATGATTATGTTTTGAGCGACTCAGAAATAAATGTAAATAAAATTATATTGTCAAAATTAAATGTAGATGAAGTTCTTTGTTTTTTAACGAAACATAAATTTAAAAAAAATATTCACTGTGTTAGCTATCATGATGATTATCATGATATCGCAGTAGAAATCTCTGCTAGATTAGGGGGGAGCTGTAATATAAAGAGTAACTCTAACCTTATATCTAAAAATAAAACATTAAGTCGTGATTTAAGCAATAAAATATTTGATATTTTTATTAAATTTCATGAAAAAAAAGAGGATAGCACTATCGACCATATTTTAAATATGAGTTTTCCCATAATATCAAAGCCTATAAATGGAACTGGTAGCAAGGATATTAAATTATTACAGAATAAGCATGAATTAGAGTTGTTATTTGAAAAATTAACAACAAGTACATTATTTGAAGAATATATACATGGAGTAGAATTTAGCGTAGATAGTATATCTAAAGATGGTATCCATAAGGTATTAATGATTGCAGAAAAACGTCTTTTTGATGGCACATTTGTAGAGAAATCTCATTTAATTGGAACAAAAAAGAGTAAAGAAATCTGGTTCATAGTAGAAAAAAAAGTAACTGCTTATTTGAATGCCATAGGGTATATTGATGGAATGTCACATATTGAGGTTAAAATATTAGATGATAAAATATCATTTATTGAATGTCAATTACGTATGGGAGGAGATTATTTATGGGAGGCTTATAATATTATTACAGGGAGTAGTCTTGTAGATCTTTCTTTCAAATCAGATCAGGATGAAAACTTTGAAATAAGTGAATTAAAAACAACATTACATTCAGATGAAATTGTAATTATAGAATTTTTTTCTTGGAATATTGAAAGTGGTAATTTATTGTATTGGTCAGGCATAGAAGAGGCTGAAAATATAGATGGTGTTTATCTAATAAAAACTATGGATAATATAGATATTTGCAAGCACCCTGTTAGTTCAAGTCGTGATAGAGATTTAGTAATAATATTAAAAGGAAATGATTTTGAAAAAATGGAGCTTGATAAAAACAAAGTAATTGAAAAAATTAGGCCTGTTGTGAAAATTAAAGTGAAAAGTGAGGAGTTATGATTATTTTCTTTGGAGGGAATAGGGATATTTTATCTTTTTATATAAAAAGTAAAAGGAAAATAATATGGTTTCTTCATAATAATTGGGACCGTAAAGATGATGTTTTAATTTATAACTGTGACAAATATTTACTTGATGATTTAGATGTTGATAGATGTATACCTATAATAGAGAAATATAATATAAAGGGTGCTAAATGTGTGAGTTATCATGATAATTATCACGAGCTTTCTAAATCCATAGCTAATCATTTTTCCATAGAGTCAAATTATAACTCAAATGCAAATATGATCTCAATGAATAAAGAGCTAGCTAGAAATGTCAGTAATAAATATTTTGATCTTGATGTTAAATATACTTTAAGTAATGGCCTGATATCTAAAAGTAAATGTTGTTCGTTAAAAGAATATAATTTTCCTTTAATTATAAAACCTAGAAATGGTACCGCAAGTAAAGATGTGAGAATCATATATTCATATAAAGAGTTAATTAGTAATCTACCACTAAATTTAAATTTCTTAATTGAAGAATATATTCCTGGAAAAGAATTTAGTGTGGAAGTGGCTTCTTTTAATGGTAAGCATAAGGTTTTAATGATTTCTGAGAAAACCTTATTTCCAGATACTTTTATTGCAAAAACTCATACTACTGGAACAATACTTTGTCAAAAAATTTGGAATAGAGCTGAGTCTATTATTAGTAAATATCTTAATGAGATTGGTTATTCAAATGGCATCTCTCATGTAGAAATTAAGTATAATATGGGACTTATTTCTTTTATAGAATGTCAGCATAGAATGGGGGGGGGATTTCTTACGAATGCATATAATTATTTGACAGGGGATTCTATTTCTGAAATAGCTTATAATATAGATACAGATGAAAACTTTGATTTCAATAAAATAAAAACCACTAAAGATATAAATGATGTTGTATATATTGAATTTTTCCATTTGTATATTCCAGGTAGTGAGATTGTTAGTCTTAATGAAATTAAATGTCTAGATAAAAAATATGGTATATTAAAAATTGGATATAAAGAAAATGATTTGTTCCAACATAATCTAAAAGATGGGTTTGATCGTGATATCCATATCATTATATACGTGAATACTTTTGAGGATATTAAAAATTATAGAGAAAAGGCTGTCAGGTTAATTGATCCAATTGTATCAATAAAAATTAGCGGTGAATAATTTCATGTTATATATAAAATTTCTTTCAATTGGTGAGTTATTTAGACATGCTAGTAAATCAATGTTATTGCTTGTTTTCTCTGGAGTTTTATATGAAGAAACAGGGAGTATATCGTCTATAGGAATAATAATATCTTTTGAATTAATTTCTTCAATTGTAACTCCAAGCATTGCTAGTTTCGCTATTAAAAAATATGGGTCTTTTAATATATTAAAATCAATGGCATTTATTAGCCTATTATTATGTTTTATTGCATGGATAAAGTTACAATTTTCCACACATATATATATTTATATTCTGATATCATTTATTTTAAGTTTTAATACCCCTTTTATACGAAGTTCTATTTTTTGTATTACGCCTTTACTTTCTTACAGTCATTCTTTAACAAAATCCAATAGCTATATAGCCATTTTTACGCAAATTGGTCAATTAGTTGGAATGTGTGTTGCTGCCACCATTTTTAAACTAAATGAGTTTTTAAATAGTACGCTATTAATTGCAGCCATTGGATACTTTATATCTTTTGTTTTTTATATCTTATCTACAAAAAATATATTTGATAATACTAAAGAAAAAATCCATGAAAAAAATTCATATTTAAAATTTAAAATTACTAGCAAGTTCAATTCTATAGCTTTATTTTTTTTAATTCTATTAAGTAGTTTTGAAGTTACTTATGTTGTAATATTTAATATGTTGTTGGCACCTATTGTTGATTTTTCATTTAATAATGATAAATATTGGATGTCATTATTGGATTCATTGTTTGCATTAGGAGCAATTGCTGGAGGGGTATACTCTAGCAAAGTAAAATCATTATCTTTCATAGCAGTTTTTTTAAATCAAATTTATTTTTTTATATTAATGATTTTTTATTTTAATTTGGCTAAAGTTCCTATTTTGTTATTTTGTTTTATATTTGGATTTGGCCTTAGTATTTCTGGAATATATTGGAATTCTCTATTCCAAAAATATATTAAAACTAACGAGCTAAGTAATTTAATTGCTATTAGAAGTACTCTTGGCTCTATTATTGGTATTGTTATTAGCTATTCTATATCCAAGTTTTTTTTGGTTGGATTCAACTATGTTGTAATAATGGCAATTTTTATCCCAATAATTTCTTGTGCTATTTTTTATTTTGTGATTTATAGATATAAGAGTTTAAAGTCAGACTTAAAAATAATCCAGTAATCCTTTATTAAATGTAATGGTAACTTTAATGAAAATCAAAAAAGAAAATATAGAAAATATAGAAAATCTTTCATATACAGATTTTGTTGCTTTTGTAAATCAAACAAACGTTCCTCCTGGTTCTTTTTCCACTGTGACAAAGTGGATGAATAATTCGAATCTTAGTAAAGATTCTAATGTATTAGAAATTGCATGTACAACTGGGTTTTCCATATTAAATCTAGTTAAAAATTCTGGGTGCTCTGGCGTTGGCATAGATATTAGTGAATCCTCTATTAATAGAGCAAAAGAAAATTCTATATCTATGGGACTAAATAGTAAAACTCAATTTATTAATATGGATGCTACAAAGTATACTTCAGATAGAAAATATACTCATATAGTAGTTGGTGCAGGATTGGGATTCTTTCCTAAGCCTGATTTGATGATTAAACAAATGGAATTTTTATTTGATGAAGAAGGTTATTTATTAGCATCACCATTTTATGTAACTAGTGAAATACCAAAAAATCTAGTTGAGAGTGCTAAAAATATCTTCGGGATAACACCTACAAATATAGGATATAAAGATGTTATGGCTCTTTACAATAATTTTAATATTCACTATGAAGATCGAATTATTCCAGAGATGGAAACGGAATCTGAGTTAACACATTATTGTGAATCAACAATAATTCGGGCATGTAAAATTTATAATATTACTGATGAAGAATATTATAGTGTCATGTATAATAGGCTTTATAAAATAAAAGAAATGTCTAATAAACTAAGGCCTTATCAAGGATATTCAGTAATAGTATTTAGTTATGATAAAAAAATTTATCCTAACCGCTATGTTGAACTATTTTAATCTAGGATTAGATGAATGATTCTTACCGGTAATAAAATTATTGAATCTGTTAACTCAGGTAGCATTATTATCTCTAACTTTGATATTAAAAGAATAAATCCAAATAGCTATAACTATTTATTGGGAGAACACATCAAGGTTTTTAAGTACCAAGACGATAATGGAGAAAATATATTTGAAGATGTAATTATTGGTAATGAAGGGTATGTTCTTTACCCAGGATATATGTATTTAGGTGTGACAGATGAAATTATTGGTAGTTCAATATATGCAATGTCTTTGATTGGTCGTAGTTCTATGGGGAGGTATGGTCTCTTTCTTCAAATTTCAGCCAATTTAGGACATACAACCTCTTCACACAAATGGACACTGGAATTATATGCTTGCAAACCCATACGAGTCTATCCCAAGATGCCTATAGGACAAGTGTCATTTTGGAATAATTTAGGTGATGTAGTTTGCATGGGAAAAACTTATGCTCTATTTAATCATCCTCAAAAGAGAATTCTATCATGATTTTAACAGGCTCAAAGATTATAAAAGAAATTAATAATGGCAATTTAGTGATAACTCCATTTAAAACCGATAGAGTCAGTACTAATTCATATGATCTAGCATTAGGGAAAGAATATCTACTTTATACAGATGAAATTATAGACCCAAGAAAAAAATCAAATTATGAATTAAAAAATATACCTGATTTGGGATTAAAACTTAATCCTGGTGATTTTATTTTAGCAAGTTCAGAGGAAGTAATTGGTAGTGAGAAATATGTTCCTCTTATACATGCTAAATCCGGTATTGCAAGATCTGGACTTTTTGTGCATATTACTGCAGATTTGATAGATATTGGTTCGATTGGCACAGTCACATTTCAGTTATATGCAACATTACCCATTACTATTTATTCAGGCATGTTACTTGGGCAGGTTACTTTTTGGAATGTTGATGGTGAAATTAATTTATATAATGGTAAGTATCAGAAATCCAATGGTCCTCAGCCATCCAAAACCCACCTTGACTATATTAATTAGGAGTTATCTATGAATATTTATGAGATAAATTCCCTTGTGAAAGATTTAAAAAATTTCCCCATAAATAATGACTCTGCTATTTTAATAGATCCAGGTGATAAAAAGGTAAATAAAATAACAACGTCAAAATTAGCTAATAATCTGCCTTCAGATTACAAAATACATTTTATAAAAAAAAATAAAAATGAGATATTAAATGGAATAGATAAGTCAATCTCTTCATATTTGGATAGTGATTCAGTAGGTGATTTTTTATTCGAACTAAAAGCGGCTTTTTTTTTATTTGAGTCAATAACAGGTGATTATAATCCTCTAGTATCACTACGTGTAGTTACCCAACATTATATAAAAGAAGAATATCCTTCTGTAAGTGAGCTATACCATCGGGATGCCGCTGCGTTAACTTTAACTAAATGTTTTTATGGTGAAGGAGCTATTTATATAAAAAATGATAACGTGAAACGGGACTTTTTTTCTGAGAATTCAATAGCATTTAAAGATAGTGATGCTACTTATAATCCAGATGATTATCATATTGTCCCTGATAATTTTTGGTTATTTTTAAAAGGTGAAATGTATAAAGGAATAGACAAAAGAAATCAAGCTGTTTTTGATTTTATTTTAGGTGAAAACGCAGAGTTTAAAGAATATTTTAAAGGAAAAGGTTTAATCCATAAGGGTGGTAGATTTCATAAAACAAGTAAACGTATTGTATTTACCATTAGCACGTATAAAACGGAATATCAATGATGAGAGACTTTATAATTGGAACTTGGCAGTTGGGGGGAGAAGGATGGTCAACTGCTAACATTAATGAAGCTTATGAAGCTTTAGGTTACTCTTTAGATAATGGGGTAACTGAACTTGATACAGCACCTACATATGGCTCAGGAAAGTCTGAACAGCTTATTGGGAAAATATTAAAAGAAACTTCAAATAATAATGTAAAAATAATAACTAAAATACCGCCTAACATGATGAGCAAAGAAAAGGTAATTGATAGTGTTAAAGGTAGTCTAGATCGTTTAGATGTAGAGTCTGTTGAAACAGTTCTTATCCATTGGCCGGCAGGTACAATGGGAACCGATTTAATAGATATAAAAGAAACCTGTGAAGGGCTTAATATAGTAAGAGACTCTAATCTTTGCAAGAAAATTGGCATATGTAATTATGAATATGATAGCTTAATTGAAATTGAGGAAAATATAGATATTGATGTCTATCAATATTCATACTCACCTCTTTTTCGCGGAGTTGAAAATAAAATATTAACTCACGTTAAGAAAAGGGGAAAAGAATTTCAGGCATATTCACCTTTATCATTAGGAATTTTAACTAACAATTATAATAAAAGTATATTTGATTGTGATGATCACAGAAATCATGTTGTTTTATTTGATGAAAAAGTAAGAAAAATAGTTCATGAAGCTCGTGAGAATATTGAAAAAGTTATTAGATTAAAAGATGATATTGCTTTGGCTGCATTATCATGGGTTCAAAAAAAGGGAGCTATACCTATAATTGGAGCCCACAAAATTAAATATGTAAAATATTTTTTAGAAAATAAGTATGATTTATCAAATGAACAGGTGAATTTGATAGATAATAGTACTTCTCTATTAAAGAGTATATTGAAAAAACGAATTTCTTTATGGGGGTAGAATGGTCAAAATGCATATTGCACTTCGTTCTATTGATTGTAAGAAAATGGCTGATTTTTATGTGAACCTTTTAGGTTTTAAAATATTAAACTTTATATCTGATGACAAAGGACGGTTCGATATTTATTTTTTATCTGACACTGAAATACCCAAGTTGGAAATCATTACAAACTGGGATGAAAAAAATATTACTCAAGGAAGGACTCTATTTCATTATGGGTTTTATATAGAAAACTATCATGAGATTTTACAGTGTTGTAAAAAAATGGAACTCCCAATTATTGAGCAGAATACAGTAAATGATAAATTGCAATTTTATACTTTAGATCCTGATGGAAATTTTTTGGAATTTACTGAGAGTTAAGTCTATGTAAGTATATACCCGTAATCATTGAAGATGCTTGATTTTATCCGAAATGGAGATCATTATCCTCGCTATGAAAATATTTATTACATCAGAACAAAAAATCAAACTTGAACGTCT
>NZ_JBEJZY010000081.1:0-8621 GCF_040256935.1 Photorhabdus viridis | reverse complement strand
AGACCCGCCTTGAGGAAGAACATTTAAGACAATGAGGCTGCTAGCAGTCTGTTGCTGTTAGTCTTGTATTGATAACCTGCATTGAACAGGTAACCTGGGCTGTTATGCCATTGGCGACCTAAGAGAGAGTAAAATATAACAAAAAATTTACGGTGTCTCGTTTGTTTAGTTGACTAATTTCCGATCAATCTTGAAAGTGTGATATAAATCACAAAATATCTTCTAATAATTTACGTGAATAACCGGAGCCTTACTTTTAAAAAGTTTCACTTATTAGTCGAATCCGCCGAGCAATAGCTTTTAAGAGTATAATAGCCAGCTCTGCCAACTGAGCTAAAAGTCATCATCCAGCCTAATCATAAAAGGTTATATCTCATCACTTATTAACGACAGTCATCACATTAAAAGTGATTTCATCCTGAAATTAAACATCATAAATGTGATATACATCACATAATTAAAACAAAAAATGAAATCATTTTGAAATTATTAGTGTTGGTTATTAAACGATTAATATTAATCTGTTTTTTATACAATTTGCAACGCAATGATAACATGGGTCTATTTTTTGCACTATAATATAACGCCTTGTTTTTGTTGCTATCTTAACCACCCCGCCTATTTTAGTTACCAGGCTAATAATAAACCCTGAATATTGATCGCTAAATTAAATTTATGGTTAATACCGCTTCGACATTGTGGAATAGAAAGTCAATGAAAAGCAGTATTTTAGTGTTTGCGGTTTTTTGTAGCGTAGTGTCAGACAGTCAGGCCACAGACATTGCAGATCAACAACTGATCCATCAACAGGCGCGTCAGCAAGCGCTGGAGGCTCAATTGGCTCCACCGCCTGCGGAGGTTCGCCTGTCGGTACCCGAAAAAGCGGTGTCATCCACATTCCCAGTGGAAACACCCTGTTTTCCCATCACCCGCGTTATCCTGGCAGGCACCGAAAATTTCCCGCACTGGTTACCGTTCAGGCATGTTGCCCAACAGGGCGAACACCATTGCCTCGGTGATAAAGGCATTAGCCGGCTGATGACCCAATTGCAAGATCAGCTCATCAATCATGGCTATGTCACCAGCCGGGTTCTGGCTCCTCGTCAGGATCTGCATACCCAAACCTTAAAACTGGTGATGATACCGGGAAGGATCCGGCATATCCGCTATACCCCGGACAGCGGGAAATATATCCAGCGGATAACGCCCTTTCCCACGCGTGAAGGCAAGCTGCTGGATTTACGGGACATTGAGCAGGGATTAGAAAACTTGCAACGTTTTCCAACCGTGCAGGCGGACATGAACATTGTCCCGGCAGAGCAACCGGGGGAGAGCGATATTGTGCTGGACTGGCGTCAGTCACGGCACTGGCGAGTCGCCACGTATCTGGATGATACCGGGTCCAAAAGCACCGGGCGTTATCAAGGCGGATTCACCTTTTTTCTGGATAACCCCCTGGCGCTCAGCGACCTGTTCTATCTCTCCGCCGGGCGCGATATTCACGCGTCTGGCGGGAAAGGCAGCCAAAACGACACGCTCTATTACTCCCTGCCCTTTGGCTACTGGATGGCGAGCGTGACGGCCAGTCATTACGATTATACCCAGACGATAGCCGGGCTGAATCAGGCGATTCAATACCGGGGCAAAAGCCAAAACCTGTCTGTCCAGCTCAGCCGGGTTCTGCACCGTAACGCGGACCAGAAAACCTTGCTTAATGGTGAAATTTATCGGCGGGCGTCCCGCAATTTTATTGATAACACAGAAATCGACGTTCAGCGCCGGGAAACGGCGGGTTGGAAATTGGGACTTTCTCACCAGCATGACATTGGCAATGCAACGTTAGACGCACGGGTCACTTACCAACAGGGCATGCGCTGGTTTGGTGCGCAACCTGCGCCGGAAGAGTCCCGCAATGAAGGGACCGCCTTGCCTAAAATCACCCAATTCTCGGCGACGCTTTCCGGGCCGTTAACCCTGTTTTCCCAGCCTTTTTCTTATCAGACCCAGTATCTGCGTCAGATAAGCGCCAGCCCATTGACGCCCCAGGATCGATTTTCAATCGGTGGCCGCTGGACGGTACGCGGCTTTGATGGCGAGTTGACCTTATCCGCGGATCGGGGCTGGTACAGCCGTAACGAACTGGACTGGCAAACCCCGCTGAAAGGGCAATCGCTGTATCTGGCAATGGATTATGGCGAAGTGGGCGGACGGGGCAGTGACGCCCTGCTCGGTAAACACCTGGCGGGGAGCGCCCTGGGCTGGCGAGGCAGCCTGAAAAGGGTCAGTTACGACCTGTTTGTCGGTGTCCCGCTGTCCAAACCCGCCGGTTTCCAAACTTCCCCCGTCACGGCCGGATTCAACCTGTATTGGCAGTACTGATTCAGAATAATAACGCTGCCCGTGTGTAGCGTGTGAGTGGAGCAAACGTTATGAACAAGCAGTTGTATCGTATTATCTTTAATCCGGCCCGCCAGATATGGATGGTGGTTGCAGAGATAGCGCGTGCCGGACGAGGACGAACGGGGTGCCGCACTCGTCGCCTATCTCTACCGTCGTGTCGTTGCCGACTCACCGCGTTACGATTCAGTCTCTTGTTAGCCCTTGGCGGAATTTCGCTCACCGCACAGGCGAACATCGTGGCGGATGGGCAGGCGCCGGGCCGTCAGCAACCGACGATTATCCACAGCGCCAACGGCACGCCGCAGGTCAATATCCAGACACCGGGCGCCGACGGGGTTTCCCACAATCGCTACCGCCAGTTTGATGTGGATAAACAAGGCGTTATCCTCAATAACAGCGCTAACGCCACTCAGACGCAGTTGGGTGGCATGGTAGCGGGCAATCCGTGGTTAGCCAAAGGCGATGCCAACGTTATCCTCAATGAAGTCAACAGCCATGACCGTAGTCACCTCAATGGCTGGATTGAAGTGGCCGGACGTAAAGCCGATGTCATTATTGCCAACCCTTCGGGTATCACCTGTAATGGCTGTGGCTTTATCAACGCGCATCGCACCATGCTGACCACCGGCGAGGCGCTGATGGAACAGGGACGGTTGAAAGGCTTTGATGTCAATCAGGGGGAAGTGCGGATTGACGGGCACGGCATGGACAGCACACAGCAAAGTTACACCGATATTATTGCCCGCTCCGTCGCGATTAACGCCAAATTACATGCGCAGGACCTGAAAGTGACCACTGGACGCAATATTGTGGATGCTGCGCACCAGCAGATTGAAAAAAAATCGGCTGACAATAAAAAGTCCCCGGAGTTTGCATTGGATGTAGCGGCACTGGGCGGCATGTATGCCCATAAAATCAGGCTGATAGGCACCGAAACGGGGGTGGGGGTGCGTAACGCCGGTAACATCGGTGCGACGGCGGGTGAAGTGCATATTACCGCCGATGGGTGGATTGGGAACAGTGGCGCCATCAACAGCCGTGATGCGTTGCAATTAACCAGTACGGCAAAGATAAACAATCAGGGCAAACTCCTGTCACAATCGACGGCGACCTTGCAATCCGGCGGACAACTGGACAATAGTGGCCGGGTTGAGGCGCGGGGCGATATCACCGCTAAGGCAGGAACAATACAAAGCAGTAACGGCAGTGTGTGGGCGGCGGGGATAGATGATAACGGCAACACCACCCGACCCGGTTCACTGACCCTGACGGCACAGCACGTTCAGGCGAAGGGGAAAAATCTGGCGACAAATGCCCTGACGGTTCAGGGGCAACAGATTGACTTGAGCGGCAGCCAAACCGTAGCCAATCAAATTCAATTGACTGCCAGCCAACAGGGGATAAGTACCGCTCACGCCACCGTCAACGCCGACCGTTTGACGGTGAAAACCCCGGGCCGGTTTAACAACGACGGCGGCCAGTTAGTGGCGCGGGCAATCCACCTCACGACCCCGGATATTGCTAACCAGCAGGGAAAAATTAACCAGACGGGGAGCGGTGAGCTAACGCTCAATACCCACACCCTGAATAACGGTGAGGGCACTTTGTTCAGTCAGGGAAAATTGACCCTCACCACGGACCAGCTTAACAACCGTCAGGGCACTATTGCCAGTCAGGGCGAGGACCTGCATCTCACAGCACATCAGGCAGATAACACTCAGGGCACCGTGCAACTGGCGGGCAACGGGAAACTGTCGCTCAACACCCAACGGTGGCTGGGTGATAAGGGCAAACTGCTGACCCATGGCGCCCTGACGATACAGGCCGGTGATCTGCAACTGAACGAGGCTGAAACTCAGGCCGGGCAGATGACCATTAACGCTGACACCCTGAGCCATCAACGCGGTGTCATGCAACAACAGGGCAAAGACACCCTGTCCCTCACCACCCGGCGACTGAATAACCAGAATGGCACCATTGCCGGCAACGGTAACCTGAACCTGAAGGCAACGACCGTCGATAATGGTCAGGGCCACATCGTGGCCGCCGAAAAAGGGACGCTGGCCCTGACCGTCAAAGATACCCTGAACAATCAGTCGGGCCAGCTGGAAGCGGGCAATGCGCTCCAGCTCAGTGCTGCCCAACTGGATAATGGTCAGGGTAGTATTGTTGCTACCGGGGACAGCGCCACCCTCACGGTTGGGAAAGCCCTTCAGAATGCCCACGGGCATATTGAAGCCAAAACCCGACTGACCACCACCAGCCAGATCCTGGATAACACGCAGGGCGTGTTGCTGGCGCAACACATTGACAGTCAGACCACAGGCCACCCCTTCATCAATACCACCGGACAGGTGATAGCCGGGGATACCCTGACCTTACACAGTGGTGAGCTAAAGAACACCGCCGGGCTGTTACAGTCTGGCGGCGACATGACCGTGGATACTCGCGGTCACTGGCTCGCCAATGCCGCCACGACGGACAAAAAAGGCGGCCAGTTATTGAGCGGCGGACACTTAACCCTGCACACCGGCGACATCAATAACAACGGCGGCATGATAGCAGCGGACGGTAAAACCACTCTGACCAGCGCCGCACTCACCAATACGCAGGGACAGATAGCGGGTCATGGCGGGCTGGTCATTCATAGCCGGCAACTCATCAACCGCAACGGCACCTTACAATCCGCAGACGCCCTGACGCTGGATACTGACGGGCAGTTACTGGATAATCAGCAGGGGCGTATTCTGGGTGAGGGCGCCACCACGGTCGCCAGTGGTCAACTGGATAATACGGCGGGGCTGTTACAGTCTGGTGGCGACATGACCGTAGATACTCACGGTCACTGGCTGGCGAATACCCGCAATACCGACCAAAAAGCAGGCCAGTTGTTAAGTGGCGGACACTTAACTTTGCGTACCGGCGACATCAATAACACCGGCGGCATGATAGCGGGGAATGGCGGACTGGGCATTCACAGCCAGAAACTGATAAACCACGAGGGCGCCTTACAATCCGCAGACGCCCTGACGCTGGATACTGACGGACAGTTATTGGATAACCAACAGGGGCGTATTCTGGGTGATGGCGCCACCACGGTCGCCAGTGGTCAACTGGATAATACGGCGGGGCTGTTACAGTCTGGTGGCGACATGACCGTAGATACCCACGGTCACTGGCTGGCGAATACCCGCAATACCGACCAAAAAGCGGGCCAGTTGTTAAGTGGCGGACGCTTAACTTTGCGTACCGGCGACATCGATAACACCAGCGGTATGATAGCGGGGAATGGCGGACTGGGCATTCACAGCCGGCAACTCACCAACCGCAACGGTACATTACAATCCGCAGACGCCCTGACGCTGGAGACTGACGGACAGTTACTGGATAACCAGCAGGGGCGTATTCTGGGTGAGGGCGTCACCACGGTCACTAGCGGCCAGCTGGATAATACGGCGGGGTTGTTACAGTCTGGTGGCGACATGACCGTAGATACTCACGGTCACTGGCTGACGAATACCCGCAATACCGACCAAAAAGCGGGCCAGTTGTTGAGTGGCGGGCATTTAACCCTGCGCACCGGCGACATCAATAACACCGGCGGCATGATAGCGGGGAATGGCGGACTGGGCATTCACAGCCAGAAACTGATAAACCACGAGGGCGCCTTACAATCCGCAGACACCCTGACGCTGGAGACTGACGGACAGTTACTGGATAACCAACAGGGGCGTATTCTGGGTGAGGGCGCCACCACGGTCACCAGTGGTCAACTGGATAATCGTCAGGGCCACCTTCAAGGCGGACAGTTGGCTATCGACACCCGACAGGCGCAGACCGATAACCGGGACGGCAAATTGTTGTCGGCAGACAGGCTCAACCTGAAAACCCAACGGCTCGACAATCATCACGGTCAGGTCCAGGCGGTGGGCGACACTCAACTTCATGTTGACACCCAAACGGATAACACCGGCGGCCTTATCCGTAGCGGCGCACAACTTACCCTGAACACCACTCACTTGATTAACCACGAGACGGCGCAGCCGGATAACGGCGTGGAAGCACAAAATCTGACGATAAACGCCCAACAGGCAGATAATACCGGGGGCGCTTTACGGGCGGCTAACCACCTGCAAGCGAACATCAGCCAGACATTGAATAATACCCAGGGGCTGGTCTCCGCAGGTAAACAGCTCACGGTCAACAGTGAGGCTCAGCAACCGCATCTGGTGATTCACAATCGACAGGGCACCCTGATTGCCGGGAAACAGGCTGACATTAGCGCCGAGGCCCTAAGTGGTGACGGTCAACTGTTATCGCAGGGCGATATGGCCGTCACGTTAACCCAGGATTTTCACCATACCGGCAACACCGCGGCCAATGGCAATCTGACCCTGAAAACGACCGGCAATATTTTCAATGACCGCCAGATAAAAGCCGGTCAGGCGTTGCATCTGGGCGCACATAATCTTACCAATAGCGCATCCGGCGAAATCAGCGCCGGACAAACGCAAATCAACGTCCACGATACGCTGAACAACACCGGATTGATTGACGGTGACCTGACTCATCTCACGGCCAACACCCTGAACAATACGGGTACCGGACGGATTTACGGGGACCAGCTTGCCCTCCAGACGGGCATGTTGAATAACACCGCCCAAGACGGCAAAGCCGCCGTCATTGCCGCCCGTGACCGGCTGGATATCGGCACCAGTACGCTCAACAACCAGCATCATGCGCAGATTTACAGCGTGGGCGACACGCGCATCGGCGGCCAGTTGGATAAGACCCTGACGGCGACCGGTCAAGCGCATGTGCTCAATAACCACGCGGCGACGATTGAAGCCGGGAATAATCTGACGATTCAGGCTGCCCAGATCCACAACACCAATGCCGGGTTGGTCACCCAGGTCGTCGAAACGGAAAAATCGCCCCATCACGACGCGGTATTGAGCGGACAGACTACCCGCTATGACTGGTCGCAGGTGGATACCTCCCACCGCAACAAATACGGCGTGCACGATGCCATCATGCCGGACGGCAGCGGCAGTAATGACTTTTACGAATATCAATACACCCGCACCGTCAGGGAAACCCAGGTCAAACAGAGTGACCCCGGTAAAATGCTGGCCGGGGGCAATATGACGCTCAACAGTGCGCAGGTCACCAATCACGACAGCCAGATTGTCGCCGGCGGCGCGCTAGGCGGTGACATTGGCGAGCTGCACAATATTGCCACTCAGGGCGAACGTATCACCACCGATAAAGGGCGCCAGACCCACTGGTACGCGAAAAAGAAAAAACGCCGTATTGGCGGCACTAAAACCTCGCAGGGGAAAAGCCGCAGCCATTATGGCCCTGCCCCGGTGAGAGAAACGACAGACCTGAACACGCTGGCCTGGCAGGACCATACCCGTCCACAGGGTACCGATATCACGATGACAGCCCGACAGACTGGGCAGGTGCAACAGGCCCCCACCGCCGTGAAACCGGTTGCCGGGATAAACAACCCGCCCTTAGTCCTGCCGCACGACCCGCCCTTAATCCTGCCGCCCGGTCAACCCTTAGTCCTACCGCCCGACCAGCCTTTAGTCCTGCCACCCGGCCAGCCGTTTGAATTGACATTGCCGCCGGAAACCGTCAAAGGACACCCGGTTGACCCGGTTATCCGCGTTATCACGCCCGATACCCGATTACCGGATAACAGCCTGTATACCGTACAACCGGGCAGCGACAGCCACTACCTGGTGGAGACCGACCCGAAATTCACCCAGTACAAACAGTGGCTGGGTTCGGACTACATGCAGCAACAACTCACCCATGACCCGGCCCTGGTGCACAAACGGTTAGGGGATGGATTCTATGAACAGCGGCTGGTGCGGGACCAGATTACCCAACTGACCGGCCAGCGCTATCTGCCCGGCTATCATAACGACGAAGCGCAGTTTAAAGCGCTGATGGATGCCGGGGTGGCTTTCGGCAGGGAACAACAGCTCACTCCCGGCGTCGCCCTGAGTCCGGCACAGATGGCGCTGCTGACCGCCGATATTGTCTGGCTGACTCACCAGACGGTCACGCTGCCGGACGGTACCACGCAGGTGGTGACGGTGCCACAGGTGTACGCCCGGGTGAAATCCGGCGACCTGAGCGGTGACGGCGCCCTCCTTGCCGGCAATACGGTAGCGCTTAACAGTCAGGGCGATATCACCAACAGCGGC
>NZ_JBEJZY010000080.1:0-8773 GCF_040256935.1 Photorhabdus viridis | reverse complement strand
GCCTTATTGCAATTTTTAATCAGGACAAATCTTGATGTGCTGGATTGTACGCCAATGCAATTAGAGATGTTGCTGGCAGCGGGTTTGTCTCAGCATCAAAAAGCGTTGACGCTGTTAATTGGCGGTGAACCCATATCAGTACAAACCTGGCGGACGGTAACCGGTATACCGCAACTGACAGCTTATAACGTCTACGGCCCAACCGAATGCACCGTGGATGCAACGCTGGCCTGCATAGCGCCGGCGCATCCCTTCCCGACGATTGGTCGCCCGCTTGCCAATACCCGGCTTTATTTACTGGATAAATTTGGCTGTCCTGTACCGTTGGGTGTGGTGGGGGAATTGTATATTGGTGGCGCGGGTGTGGCGCGGGGCTATCTGAACCGGCCAGAATTGACTGCTGAACGTTTCCTGATCGATTCGTTTAACGATAAACCGGGTGCACGGATGTATAAAACAGGAGATTTAGCTCGCTACCTGCCGGATGGCAACTTGGAATTTCTGGGCCGCAACGACCAGCAGGTTAAAGTCCGCGGATTCCGGATTGAACCGGGGGAAATTGAAGCCCGGCTGATAGAACACCCGGCGGTACGTGAATCGGTGGTGTTGGTGTTGGGAGAAGGGCAGGATAAGCGTCTGGTGGCTTATGTGGTGGCACCCGTGGATGAGGGGCTGGCGAATAACCTGCGTGCTCATCTGAGTGCAACTTTACCGGACTATATGGTGCCGTCGGCCTTTGTGCGGCTGGATGCGTTGCCGTTGACCCCGAACGGTAAGTTGGATCGTCGTGCGCTGCCGGCACCGGACAGCGAGGCTTTTGCCCGTCAGATCTATGAGGCACCGCAAGGAGAGAAAGAAGTCACATTGGCGGCCATTTGGCGTGAGTTGCTGGACATTGAACAGGTCAGCCGGCACGACAGTTTCTTCGCGCTGGGCGGTCATTCACTGCTCGCGGTACGGATGATTGAACGCCTGCGTAACCTGGGGCTGACGCTGGCGGTGCGTGACCTGTTCCAGTCGCCGGTGTTGTCTGAACTGGCTCGAACATTGGGGCAGCACCGGGCCGTGGTGGTGCCGCCGAATGTTATTACGTCAGCGACGACGACGCTCACCCCAGAGATGTTGCCGCTGATCGATCTGACTCAGGCTGACATTGACCGTATTGTTGGACAAGTGCCGGGTGGGATAGCTAATCTTCAGGATATCTATGCCCTGTCGCCATTGCAGGACGGCATTTTGTTCCACCACTTACTGGCAAACGAAGGGGATCCGTATCTGTTGACGGGTTTGGTGGCCTTTGCTGAACGGACTCTGCTAGACCGTTATTTGGCCGCGGTGCAACAGGTGGTTGATCGTCACGATATTCTGCGTACGGCCTTTATCTGGCAAGGATTATCAGTGTCGGCGCAGGTGGTTTGGCGTCAGGCACCATTGTCGGTCACTGAATTGACGTTGGACCCGGCTGATGGGCCGGTGGGTGATCAACTGGTTCAACGTTTTAATCCCCGTCATTATCGTATTGATTTGGGTCAGGCACCGCTGCTGCGTTTTGTCATGGCGCAGGAGACCGATGGCCGCTGGTTTTTACTGGAATTGCTGCATCACCTGATTGGCGACCATACCACGCTGGATGTGATGAATCGCGAAGTCCAGGCGTGTCTTACCGGTCAGGAGAACGGCCTGTCTGCACCGACACCGTTCCGCAATCTGGTGGCGCAGGCCCGGTTGGGTATCAGTCAGGAGGAACATACCCACTTCTTTACCGACATGTTGGCGGCGGTGGCTGAGCCCACGCTGCCGTTTGGGCTGGCGAACGTGCATCATGATGGATCTCAGGAGACGGAATCCTACCGGATGTTGACGACTGAGTTAAATGACCGTCTTCGCTATCAGGCCCGGCATTTGGGCGTCAGTCTGGCGGCGCTGTGTCATCTGGCTTGGGCACAGGTGTTATCACATACCAGTGGTCAGGAAAAAGTGGTGTTCGGTACGGTGCTGTTTGGGCGCATGGCGGCGGGAGAAGGGGCTGACAGTGGCATGGGGCTGTTTATCAATACCTTGCCGTTACGCCTGGATATCGATGATACGCCGGTACAGGACAGCGTGCGGGCGGCCCATTTACGGCTGGCCGGGTTGTTGGCGCATGAGCATGCGTCACTGGCGCTGGCCCAGCGTTGCAGTGGGGTTGCCAGTGGTACGCCTCTCTTTAGCGCCCTGCTGAATTATCGGCATAATGATCAATTGGATCTGCTGAATGAAACGATGGAGGGGGTGGAATCCCTGGGCGGACAGGAGAGTACTAACTATCCCTTTGGGGTATCGGTGGAAGACGGGGGGTCCACTTTGGGACTGACGGCTAGTGCGGTGCAGCCGTTTGATCCGGACAGGATATGCGGTTATATGCAGCAGGCGCTGGAGAGTCTGCTGGAGGCGCTTGAACAGGCTCCAGAAACGCCGGTACGGACACTGAACGTCCTGCCGGAAACGGAACGTACGCTGTTGTTGGAAACCTGGAACGCCACGGAAACCGCCTATCCTGAGGCGTTGTGTATTCATCAGTTGTTTGAGCAACAGGTGGCGCGGGCTCCGGAGGCGACGGCATTGGTGTATCAAGAGCAGACTTTCAGTTATGCGGAATTAAATGCCTGCGCCAACCGCCTGGCCCATCAATTGATTGCGTTGGGTGTCACCCCCGACCAGCCGGTGGCGATTTGTGTGGCACGTTCCCCGGCGATGGTGGTGGGATTGCTGGCGGTGCTGAAAGCCGGCGGGGCCTATGTGCCGTTGGACTCAACTTATCCGGGTGAGCGTCTGGTATATATTCTGAATGATACCGCCCCGGCAGTGGTGCTGGCTGATGCGGTTGGACGGGCTGTGTTGGGCGAAGAGGCGCTGGCCGGGCTGACGGTACTGGACCCGAATACCCTGCCAGACCAGCCGGACAGTAATCCGCAAGTCTCCGCGTTGGCGCCACAGCATCTGGCGTATGTGATTTACACCTCCGGCTCAACCGGGCAGCCGAAAGGGGTGATGGTGGAACATCAGGCGATTTATCAACGGTATCTGGGCTTTAATGAGACTTATGCCGTCACAGCGCAGGACCGGCTGTTGCAATTTGCCGCTTTTGCGTTTGATGTTTCAGTGGAAGATTTTTTCTCGTCATTATGCAATGGTGCGACGCTGGTTCTTCGCGATGCCAGCTGGCTGGCTTCGATACCGGAATTTATTGCCTTAACCCGGCAATATCGTATTACGGTAGTGTCGCTGCCGACCCTGTTCTGGTCTGAACTGGCGGCCAGAGAGACTGGGTTGCCGTTGCCGGATTGCCTCCGGCTCATCATCATTGGCGGTGAGGCGGTCAAAAAGAATGCTATTCAGGACTGGTTCAGGCAGGAAGGCCACCGGCCCCGGCTATTGAATGGTTATGGTCCGACTGAAAATGTGGTGACGGTGACCTATAAGGATGTGTTATCCCCAGCCGATGCGCATTCTATTGGCCGGCCGGCTAGAAATGCTCGCATCTACCTGCTGGACCCATATGGACAACCGGTGCCATTAGGCTGCATTGGTGAAATGTATATTGGCGGCGTTGGGGTGGCGCGCGGTTATCTTAACCAGCCGGAATTGAGCGTAGAGCGTTTTATACGGGATCCTTTTAGCCCGGTAGCGGGTGCGTGCATGTATCGCACCGGGGATTTGGCCCGCTATCTGCCTGACGGTGATCTGGCATTCCTGGGCCGTAACGACGAGCAGGTGAAAATCCGCGGCTTCCGTATTGAACTGGGGGAAATTGAAACCCGGTTACTGGAACACCCGGCGGTACAAGAGGCGGCGGTGCTGGCGCGGGAGGATGGGCAGGATAAACGTCTGGTGGCTTATGTCGTGGCGGCAGCGAACGACGGGTTAGTTGCCCGTCTGCGTGAACACCTGAGTGCGATTTTACCTGACTATATGATACCGGCAGCCTTTGTACGTTTGGATACCTTCCCGCAGACCCCGAATGGCAAGCAGGATCGCCGGGCATTACCGGCTCCAGGTGAGGAAGCCTTTGCCCGTCAGGTCTATGAAGCGCCGCAAGGGGAAGCTGAAATTGCGCTGGCGGCTATCTGGTGTGAAGTCCTGGGAATTGAGCAGATCAGCCGGCATGACAACTTCTTTGCGTTGGGTGGTCATTCGCTGTTGGCGGTACGGATGATGAACCGGATAGCGGCGCTGGGTATCGAACTGCCATTGAGCGCATTGTTTGAAGCGTCCACATTAATGGCCTTTGCTGAGGTAATGTGTGCCCGGTTTGATGAACAGCGTAAGATCTTACCCACCATCCTGCCGATATCCCGTGAGGGTGAGTTACCGTTGTCATTCGCTCAACAGCGCCTGTGGTTCCTGGCGCAGCTTGAGGGGGTCAGTGAGATTTATCATATTCCGATGGCTCTGCACGTGTGCGGTCAGCTGGATATCGAGGCCTGGCAGCAGGCGCTGGATAGCGTGTTTGCCCGTCATGACGCATTACGTTCCGTTTTTGTCTCTGTTGACGGTCAGCCGCAAGTGCGGTTGTTAGCGCCGGATAGCGGCCTGCGGTTATCCCAACATGACCTGCGCGGGCTCCCGGAGGCGGACAGTGTGCTTGAACGCCTGTGTGCGGAAGAAGCGCGGGCTTCATTTGACCTTGAGCGTGGTCCGCTTGTTCGCGCTTCGCTTATCCGGCTTGCCGATGATGAATACCGGTTCCTGCTCACCCAGCATCACATTATTTCCGATGGCTGGTCTGTCGATGTGCTGATACGCGAACTGAGCGCACTCTATACGGCGTTTCTGGCCGGGCAGCCGGCACCGTTGCCGCCGTTGACGATTCAGTACCCGGATTATGCCGCCTGGCAGCGTCAGTGGCTGTCGGCTGAACGGACCCAGGCGCAATCCGACTATTGGCGGGCCATGCTAGCTGATGCCCCGGTGCTGCTGGATTTACCCACTGACCGGCCGCGTCCGTCGGAGCAGTCGTTTATCGGGCATACCGTGCCGGTTAACTTGGATACAGCATTAACGGCCGCGCTGAAACGCCTGAGTGAGCAGCACGGTGTGACGTTATTTATGACGTTGTTGTCAGCCTGGGCCGTGGTCCTGTCGCGACTGTCTAGTCAGGAAACGGTAGTGATTGGAACGCCGAGTGCCGGTCGCAGTCGTCAGGAAGTGGAGCCCCTGATTGGGTTCTTTGTGAATACGCTGGCGTTGCGTATTGATATCCCGGGTGAACTGACGGTGACGGAATTACTGGCGCGGGTACGGCAAACCGCCTTAGCGGCGCAGGCGCATCAGGATTTACCGTTTGAGCAGGTGGTGGAAATTGTGCAACCGCCGCGCCGGCTGGCGCATACGCCATTGTTCCAGGTGATGTTTGCCTGGCAGAGCACGGAGGGGACGGAATGGCAATTACCGGGGCTGGCGGTGTCACCGGTCAATCAAGCCTTTGATGTTGTTAAGTTTGATCTTGAACTGAGCCTGTCAGAAGAGGCGGGCGGGATTGTCGGTGCGTTGAATTATGCCTCGGCGCTGTTTGATGCCGCGACCATGGCGCGACAGGTGGGATATCTGCACGCGGTGCTGCAAGCGATGGTCGCGCAGGCTCAACAGTCGGTTGGGACGATTGATATCCTAGCCCCGGCGGAGCGCAGGTTGTTGCTGGAAACCTGGAACGCCACGGAAACCGCCTATCCTGAGCAATTGTGTATTCATCAGCTGTTTGAACAACAGGTGGAGAAAACACCAGAAGCGACGGCACTGATAGCGGGAGATAAGACCTTCAGCTACACGGAGCTGAATACGCGTGCTAACCGGTTGGCTCGTCAGCTGATCGAACAAGGGGTTGATCCCGGTGATCATGTTGCGCTCCTATTAGAGCGTTCGATGGGGCTGGTGGTGGCACAATTGGCTATTCTCAAAGCCGGTGCCGTTTACGTGCCGATTGATCCCAATGTGCCGGATGAACGGAAAAACTGGCTGATGAGCGATTGTTCAGTCAGGTTGTTGCTCACTGATACACGGGATGATATTCCGGCTAACCTGGCTGTTCCGTTGTTGCGTCTCTCTGATGAGACAGACACGAATAGAGAGGAAGATTGCCTCAACCCTGACTTACCGCGTTCTAGCGCTGAGTTAGCGTATATCATGTATACCTCCGGTTCGACCGGTACACCTAAAGGGGTCTTGGTGCCGCATCGTGCGGTGGTCCGGCTGGTCATCAATAATGGTTATGCTGAAATTGGAGCGGATGACCGGGTGGCCTTTGCGGCTAATCCGGCTTTCGATGCCAGTACGTTTGAAGTCTGGGCACCGTTGCTCAATGGCGGCGCGTTAGTGGTTGTCGAGCACGTCACTTTGCTGACGCCGCAAACTTTTGTACAGACTTTACAGGTTCAGCGAATGACGGTGCTGTGGCTGAGTGTTGGATTATTTAACCAGCTGGCGGCGGAGCTGTCTCCGGTTCTGCCGCAAATAAAGCTCCTGATTGTCGGGGGAGATGCCCTTGATCCCCATGTCATTGGGCAGGTATTGAGCACGAATCCGCCACAACAGCTATTAAATGGCTATGGGCCGAGTGAAGGCACTACCTTTACCACGACATACCGAATCAATGCATTGGCGCAGGGAGCGGCCCGTATCCCGATTGGCCGACCGGTAGCCAACACGCGGGTTTATCTGTTGGATGCTTATGGTCAGCCAGTGCCGTTGGGGGTGGATGGAGAGATTTATGTGGGAGGCGATGGCGTTGCCCAGGGTTATTTCAATCGCCCTGAGTTAACCGCTGAACGTTTCCTGGTTGATCCGTTCAGTGATAACCCAGATGCGCGCATGTACCGCACCGGGGATTTGGCCCGTTACCTGCCGGACGGCAATATCGAGTTTCTGGGCCGCAACGATCAGCAGGTGAAAATCCGCGGTTTCCGGATTGAACTGGGGGAAATTGAGGCGCGGTTGGCAGAACACCCGGCGGTGCGTCAGGCTGCTGTGTTGGTACGGGGGGAAGGGGAGGATAAACGGCTGGCGGCCTATGTGGTGGCATCGGCGGATGACGGGCTGGTGAACAGCCTGCGTGCCCATTTGAGCGCCATTTTACCTGACTATATGGTGCCGTCCGCCTTTGTGCGTCTGGAGGCGTTGCCGTTGACGCCGAACGGTAAATTGGATCGCCGGGCATTGCCGGCCCCGGACAATGAAGCCTTTGCTTATCAAGTTTACGAAGCGCCCCAGGGCGAAACGGAAATGGCCCTGGCGGCGATTTGGCGTGAATTACTGGGGATTGAACAGGTTAGCCGGCATGACAGTTTCTTCGCTTTGGGGGGGCATTCGCTGCTGGCGATACGGGTGGTTGAACGCCTGCGTCACCTTGGGTTGACCCTGACGGCGCGTGATCTGTTCCAGTTTCCGGTGCTGTTTGAACTGGCCCGGTCACTGGGACAGCATCAGGCTGTGACAATACCGCCTAACGTCATCACCCCGGCAGACACGACACTGACGCCGGCGATGTTGCCGCTGATTGATCTGACTCAGGCTGAGATTGACCGTATCGTTGAGCAGGTGCCGGGCGGGGTAGCCAATATTCAGGATATCTATGCCCTGTCGCCGTTGCAGGACGGTATTTTATTCCACCACTTACTGGCAAACGAAGGGGATCCGTATCTGTTGGTCAGTCAGATGGCCTTTGCTGAACGGACTCTGCTGGACCGTTATTTGGCGGCGGTGCAACAGGTGGTTGATCGTCACGATATTCTGCGTACGGCCTTTATCTGGCAAGGATTATCAGAGCCGGCGCAGGTGGTTTGGCGTCAGGTACCGTTATCGGTCACTGAATTGACGTTGGACCCGGCTGATGGACCGGTGGGTGATCAACTGGTTCAACGTTTTGATCCCCACCATTATCGTATTGATTTGGGTCAGGCACCGCTGCTGCGTTTTGTCGTGGCGCAAGAGACTGATGGGCGCTGGTTTTTACTGGAATTGTTGCATCACCTGATTGGCGACCATACCACGCTGGACGTGATGAACCGTGAGGTTCAGGCGTATCTCACCGAACAGGAGGACAGCCTGCCTTCCCCAGTTTCTTTCCGTAATTTGGTGGCTGAGGCCCGGTTGGGGGTCAGTCAGGAAGCGCATACCCGCTTCTTTACCGATATGCTGGCGGCGGTGGATGAATCCACGCTGCCGTTCGGATTGACGGAGGTGCATAGTGATGGTTCGCAGGTGACGGAATCCCACCGCATGTTGGCGCCTGAGCTGAATGATCGTCTGCGCAGTCAGGCCCGGCATTTGGGGGTCAGTCTGGCGGCGCTGTGTCATCTGGCCTGGGCACAGGTGTTGTCGCGTACCAGTGGTCAGAAGAATGTCGTGTTTGGTACGGTGCTGTTTGGTCGTATGCAGTCGGGAGAAGGCGCTGACAGTGGTATGGGGCTGTTTATCAATACCCTGCCGCTGCGTCTGGATATTGATGAGACGCCGGTACGGAACAGCGTACAGGCCGCTCATACCCGGCTGGCCGGATTATTAGAACATGAGCACGCGTCACTGGCGCTGGCCCAGCGTTGCAGTAGTGTGCCGGGTGAACTTCCCCTCTTTAATAGCCTGTTGAATTATCGGCATAATACTTTGTCGGCAACGGCGGATGACATTGTCAGTGGTATTGAATTTCTGGGCGCACAGGAGCGGACCAACTATCCGTTAATGCTGTCAGTGGAGGATTTTGGGGAAGCCCTGGGGCTGACGGCTCAGGTAGTGCAACCGT